>VGJH01000052.1 GCA_016867505.1 Candidatus Bathyarchaeota archaeon | reverse complement strand
TTATCCTCGTGAAAAATGGCCTCAAGGAATTGTTGTAAACGGATCAGTCCTCATGGAAGGTCAAAAAATGAGTAAAAGCTTAAACAATATAATTCCATTAAGTAATGCAATCGATAGATTTGGGTCAGATCCTTTACGACTTAGCTTAATGATAACCGCTGAACCATTAAAAGATGCAGATTTCAGTCCTGATCTAGCGAAAAGTATGGGAGATACACTAGAAAAATTCTATAATAGAGCCCAGAGGGTCATTAAAGAGAAGCAAGAAGATAGCGTTGAATTCACTGAAGTAGATTTATGGATGTTGAGTAGACTTCAGTACCATATCGATATAGCTAATGAAGCAATGGTAGAAATGAAAGTAAGAAAAACAGTACATTCAGCAATATATGATATTGAACAGGATTTTGACTGGTACCTCAAAAGAACTGAATTTGATAAAGGATATGCCCATCGAAAGAAAGCGATAAATAAAGTAGAATGGGAAGTTCTTTCAGCACAAGTAAGAATGTTAACGCCTTTTGCACCACATTTATGCGAAGAGATATGGGAAGAAATGGGCTATGATCCATTCGTATGTTTTGCACCTTGGCCAACAGTGAATAAAGATTTAGTTAGATCAGATGCAGAGGAATTAGAGACTATTGTTAAAACCTGTATGGAAGATGTTAATAATATTATTAAAGTCACAGGAATTAAACCAAACATAATACATTATTATACTGCAGATCAGTGGAAGTGGAAAATGTACCTTAAAGCAATTCAATTACAAGAAAAAGGGCAGTTAGATATTGGAATATTAATCAGAGAATCCTTCAAAGACGATGAATTAAAAACAAAAACGAAAGAAGTGCCTATAATGGCACGAAACCTTGTTGAAGAGATTAAGAAGATTCCTGAAAAAACATTATTTATAAGAAAATCTTTAGGTCAAGTCAATGAAGTGAAACTTCTTCAAGATGCTGAGAGCTTCTTGCGGGCAGAGTTTGGGTGCGATGTCACAGTCTCTTCAGAGAGTGATCCGTGGATAGATGATCCATCTAAAAGGGCTTCACGAGCTAAACCATATAGGCCAGCAATATATGTAGCATAACATATTTTTCACAATTTTCTAAATTAAAAAAAATCTCAGATAAATTTTTCTTATGGAACTAATAAACCTGAATTGATTACCTAGATGAATAATAAAATAGATACAGCATCTTTATTCAATGAAATTAGCCAAGTTTTTAAAAAACATGGCTTACCAAAAGTAGTTGGATTTGTCCCAAATAAAATAAATATAAGTCTTGAAAGAAAAGGTGATTCAAACTTTAATTTATTATATCAAGAATTCTTTACATATCTTCCTAATGAGTTATTTGAAGCTTCAAGAGAAAATGCTATAAATTTATTAAAAAATTTTGGTATAAAAAATGAAAAAATTACTAAAATAGATAATGGAGTTCAAGTTGTTATAGAAGGAGATTCTCATATACTTTCTTTTCCAATAATTGAATTAATGCTGCAGGATAAAACTATTTTAAAAAAGACTACACCATTTTATAAGGAAATAAAATCATCATTAAATAAACTCTCAGAATTATTCGAATTAACATATGATGTTCAATCTACACAACATGTTCAATTAGAAAATTATTTAGAGAACGTAAATAAAATTCTTGATGATAATCCTGAAATTCAAATTGAAATTGAGGAAATTATAAATAAATATACTAAAAAATTAAACCAAGAATAATTTATTATGAAGCTTTTTATGTTTCTCTAGGTGTTGCTGTTTAAGGTGATAAGGCTTCAATCCACTTGTTTGCTTGGGAATAGAGTCAACAGCAGATAATTTAGGTATAGGAATCGCATCTTCAGATGGAATCATTCTAGCGAATATTGTGAAAGTTCATGTGCCTAAAGAAGGGGGGATTCACCCAAGAGAAGCAGCCCGTCACCACTCAGAGTATATTGGTGAAACAATATCAAGGGCATTAGAACAAGCTAAAATGAAGATCAATGAAGTTGATCTAATAGCGTTCTCACAAGGTCCAGGATTAGGTCCTTGCTTAAGAACAGGTGCAACCGCAGCTAGAGCAATATCATCCTATTTAAAAAAACCATTAATTGGAGTAAACCACTGTGTAAGTCACATAGAAATTGGTCGGCTAGCAACTAAAGCAAATGACCCATTAACGCTTTATGTTTCTGGTGGAAATACGCTGGTGTCTGGGTACGAATCAGGTCGATATAGAATTTATGGGGAGACACTGGACATTGCTATTGGTAATTGTTTAGATACTTTTGCCCGGGCAGCAAAACTTGAGTACCCTGGAGGCCCAGCAATAGAGCAGTTAGCCTTAATGGGGTCGAAGCTAATCTCACTTCCTTACGCAGTTAAAGGGATGGATATGAGCTTCAGTGGTTTATTAACTGCTATAATAAATGAATACAAAAATGGTAAACACAGTATCGCTGATTTATGTTTCAGTCTCCAGGAAACTGGTTATGCTGCACTCGGTGAAGTAACTGAGAGAGCGTTGGCTCATACAAAAAAACCAGAATTACTTTTAACAGGTGGAGTTGGAGCAAATAAACGGTTGAGAAATATCATAAAATCCATTGCTGAAGAACATGGTGCTCAACCATATTATGTGCCAATCAATTATGCCACGGATAATGGTGCTATGATCGCTTGGACCGGAATATTAGCATACCAAAATGGATTGATAACTCCAATCGAAAAAAGTTTCGTTGATCCCAAATGGAGGCTTGATGAGGTGGAGGCTAAATGGAGAGCTTAAAGCTATTAGCAAAAGGTGCTGAAGCGGACATTATACTTGATTTAAACTGGAATGGAAGAAAAGCAATAATTAAAAGAAGATGCATCAAAACTTATCGACATGCCAAAATAGACGAAGAAATTAGAAGATTAAGGACAATCCATGAAGCTGAGATAATCCATAGAGTTAAAGAAGCAGGAGTCCCCTCACCAATAATATATCAAGTAAACCCAAATAAAGCAGAGATTATAATGGAATACATTGAAGGCACTAAAATAAAAGATTTAATAAAAAATAATTCTGATGAAGAAAATATTAAAATTTTTAAACAGATTGGGGTTCAAGCTGGAAGACTGCATAAAGCCAATATAATTCATGGAGATCTAACTACCTCCAACATGATACAATCCGGAGAAATGATATATTTTGTTGATTTTGGTCTAGGGGAAATATCTAATGAAATAGAAAAAAAAGGTGTTGACTTAAATTTGATGAAAAAAATGCTTACAAGCACTCATTATCTTAAACAGGATATGCTTCTTGAAGCTTTTATTGATGGATATACTCAATCAACAGGGACCAAAGCTATTGAAGTTCTTACTCGTGTAGAAGAAATTTCTAAGAGAGGTAGATATATTGAAAAAGAATGAAATATACTTGGGTACAAGCAATCAAAATAAGGTAAAAGAAGCAGCTGCAGTCTTATCACTATATGGAATTAAGTTAATACATTACCCTCTTGAACGTGTTGAGATTCAGTCAGATAATTTAAAGGAGATTGCCACCTTCAGTTTAAAAAACATTCAAGAAAATATACCCATTGTAATTGAAGATGCTGGATTATTTATCAATAAACTCAAAGGTTTTCCTGGACCATATAGTAGCTACGTATTAGAAAAACTTGGTAATCCGGGTATCTTAAAATTAATGGAATATGAGAAAGAAAGATCAGCACAATATATCTCAGAATTAGCATACAGAGACGAAACAGGAATATATAATTTTCAAGGCGTCGTTGAAGGATCCCTTTCCACAAATATTCGTGGAAATAATGGTTTCGGTTATGATCCAATATTTATTCCCAATGAAGGTGATGGTCGTACGTTTGGGGAGATGAGTGACATAGAAAAAAATAATTTAAGCCATCGTTCTAGGGCATTTAAAACCCTTGGAAAGTGGTTAACTCAGTAAAGCTTTTTAAACATACCTTCACTTTAACTCAGAGCTACCGGAGAATCCCGGAAAAGGCGAATAACTAATGGTCGGAAAATTATCAAGTATGCGTGGGCGTTCCCTATCATCTAGGCCAGTCTCTAAAAGGCCGCCCACTTGGGTCCAATACCAGCCAGACGAGGTGAAAGCATTGATTATTAATCTCGCTCGAGAAGGCAGGAGACCAAGTGAGATCGGGAACATTCTAAGGGATGAACATGGGGTTCCCCTTGTAAAGCCCATCGTTGGTTATGGCTTATTCAAAGTACTTTCAGAAGCAGGAATAGCACCAACAATACCAGAAGATCTTTATAATCTCATGGTAAGAGCTACACGTCAAAGACGTCATATGGAAAGAAACCCTAAAGATTATGGTAATAAGAGAGGTATGCAAGTAACTGAGTCGATGATTTACAGGGTAACCAAATATTACAAGAGGATAGGTAGACTTCCAAGAGATTGGAATTATAGAAATGAGATTGTAACAATTTAACCTGAGCAATAATGGATATTCCTCAGGATTTTTTAAATACTTTACAACACGCGATCCCAGTTATTAAAAAACATATCGAAGAAGGAAATCCAATTAGTATTATTACTCATAACGACGCAGATGGAATAGCTTCGGGGAGCATAATTAGTAAAACTATTTTGCGTCTAGGTGGATCTTTTAAAACAACGGTTGAAAAAAGATTAGATGACCAGGTTTTAAAGAAGGTTTTGGATGAGAAACCAAAAATCGTTGTCTTTACTGATTTTGGTAGTGGATATTTAGAGAATATTGGTAAGACCTTCAACGAACAGGATGTAATTATTTTTGATCATCACCTAATTACTGGGGAAAAACCTCAAAATGTTACTCAAATTAATCCATTAGAGAATAATATTGATGGTTCACGAGAAATTGCAGCTTCAGGAGTATGCTACCTATTTGCTAAAACAGTTGATATACGAAATAGAGATTTAGCAAATATTGGATTAATAGGTGCCCTAGGTGACCAACAAGATAAAGGCAATCAAAAAAGTTTTACAGGTCTAAACACATTCATCGAAGAAGAAGCATTATCATATGGTTTACTCAAAAAAACAGTTGATCTGATTTTTTACGGTTATGAAACTAGACCAATATACAGAGCCTTAGCTTATACAACTTCACCATTCATTCCGGGATTAAGTGGGAGAGAGGATAACTGTGTGGCATTCTTGAATCATATTAGCATTGATATTAAGAAAGGAGACAAAATGAGGTGTTTAAGCGACTTAACTGAAGACGAGAAAAAGAGACTTTTCAGTGCATTAAGTAATCATATGATTAGTCAAGGATGCGATTCTTCAAGCGTACACGATATTATTGGTACAGTGTATACATTCAAAAATGAAGCACCTTCAACACCTTTGAGGGATGGAAGAGAATATTCAAGCCTATTAAATGCCTGTGCAAGGATGAATCGTCCAAGCATTGGAATAAGCATTTGTTTGGGTGATAGAAACGAATCAATTAAAGAAGCTGAACAAGTCGTTGATGATTATAGGCGAAAAATTGGTACATACCTTGATTGGGTGCGTGAAAAAGATAGGATAAAGGAGTTATCAAGCATCTACTTTTTAGATGCTGGGTTTGAGGTAGATGAAAATATTGTTGGTGTAATAGCTAGTATTCTTCAGGGTCAAGGAATTTTGAAAGATTTAAAGCCAATAATTTCAGCTGCAAACTCTAATGATGGTACAATAAAAATCTCAGCAAGAGGTGCTGATGCCATAATTCAGCATGGACTACATCTAGGGAAAATTATGCAAGAAGCTGCTGAACAACATCAGGGAAGTGGAGGTGGACATGACGTGGCTGCAGGAGCATTTATCCCTCAAGACAAAATTAATGAATTCATAAAGAGTGTTGATGAAATTGTTAGTAGACAATCAACTATCTGAAATATCGATGACAATAAAATATCCCAATGAAGAGATAGCTAAAACAATAATTAACGCAGTTAACCCTGATAATTTTCAAGCACCTAAGGATCTAAAAATTACAATGTCCATGTCAAATGCGGAGATATCGATCGAGATTAAAGGCTCTAAAAGTATTGGTAGTCTATTAAACACCATTGATGATCTGCTTGAATGTATCTCCACAGCAGAAAAAGTTTTGAAGGGATTTAGTTAATTTAGTTTTATTTATGGAAAGCTATATATGAGCGCCATGCATGACTAGGCTGCGTAAATAGGAGAGACATAATTAGCTTGTCAAAGGCTGTTAAAGACAAGTGGCGTCGGAAAGAGTGGTATGACATAATCCTCCCGTCATATTTCGGCGAGACTAAAGTTGGCGAAACCCCAGCGGAGGAGGGGGAAGTAGTTAAAGGAAGGATCTTTGAGACTACCCTAGCGCAAATTACTGGAGATTTCAGTCAAGAATATATCAAAATGTACTTCCAAGTTACTGATGTAGAGGAGCATAAAGCTAAAACTGTTTTTAAAGGACACGAATATTTACGTGACTACCTAAGAAGCCTCGTTAGAAGACGCAGCACAAAAGTAGATGGGATTTTTAGAGTAACAACTCAAGATGGTTATAAAATAAAAATTATTGTCACTGCTATGACTCAGACTAGAATACAGACCAGTCAAGAGTATAAGATTAGAACAATTATGAAAGACATCGTTGATGAGAAATCCAAGACACTAACCTTTGACCAGATCGCTCATGAGATGGTTCTCGGAAAATTAGCTAGTGATGTTTACAATCTAGCAAAAAACGTAACCAGTCTACGTCATGTTGGTGTAAGAAAAAGTGAGTTAATCACTGCACCATTAGCATCTTAAACTGTTTTAACTATCTACATTAATATTTATTCCAAGAGAAACTTTGGAAAAAAGATCAGCAGTCTCACGGGAAGCCGCTAGATTACTCTATAATGGATTAGTAAAAGAGTATATTCAAGCCAAAGAAATTGCTGCAACCAATTTAGGCACTACAATACTTCCTAGCAATTATGAAATCGCTCTTGAGCTCGACAAATTAGCAGATGAAGTTGAGGGATCAAAACGTCAAAATAATTTAATCAAAATGAGAGAAATAGCAAAAAAAATAATGACTGAATTATCGGTTTTTCAGCCTCGATTAATTGGTAGTGTATGGCGAGGGACTATTAAGCAAGGAAGTGACATTGACTTGATTGTGCTTGCATCAGATCCAATACCTGTTGGAGAAATTTTGAAGAAATACGAATTAATTGAGAAAGGCAATGTAGCTTTTAAAAATGGTATTAATGTTTATCACTATAAAATTTGGTTTGAGAGATTTCCTATCGAAGTTGTCGTACGTCAGCCTAGTGAGTATCAAATAGAGAAATGCGATATTTTTGGTGATAAAAAAACAGGTTTATCATTAAATGAGTTAGAAAAACTTTTGAATGTAGATCCCCTACGCAGATTTATTCCAAAGAGGCGTATTAAATGAAAAAAACATTGTTTGGATCATCGGGTATACGTGGTTTAGCAAACATTGAAATCACGCCTCAGCTTGCTCAAAAAGTGGGTTCAGCATTAGCTACAATTGATGATGGAGGGTACATAATTGTTGGCAGAGATACAAGAGTAACAGGCAAAGCCTTAGAAACTGCTTTACTATCTGGAATAAATTCATGTGAAGGAACTGTAGGATTAGTTGGAATATTACCCACACCAGTAATAGCGTGGTTAACAAGAGAGTTAGAAGCAAATCATGGTATAGCAATAACAGCTAGCCATAATCCACCGGAGTTTAATGGATTAAAAAT
>VGJH01000051.1 GCA_016867505.1 Candidatus Bathyarchaeota archaeon | reverse complement strand
CAAATCCATATAGTTCAAATAATATTCCTCCTATCCATGGTGCAGGCATTGCGATTATGCTTCTGAAAGTAGAGTAACTCGCTATTGCTCTTGCTCGAATATTTTTGTCGACATTTACTGTAATCCATGCTTGCTCAGTTGGCATCCAAATGGCATTAGCAAATCCTAGGACAAAGAAGGCTATTAGTACTGCAAAAAAATCTTTTGACCAAATTAATATTGCTATAGACATTGAGGCGATAATTTGTGATAATGCTAAGAATCTTGAATAGCCATATTTGTCCACAATTTTACTAAACGGTATTTGAGCAACAGCCATGCTTAAAGTCATTGCAGTGATGGCGTACCCAATCATTGTTGGTGTAAATCCATAAGACTTTGTAAGCATTCCAGTTAAAATTCTGAATCCTAAACCAAATGCAAATAAATCTAATGACATAGCTATGTAAAAACCTCTAAATTCTTTTGGAGGGTTCAATGAACCAAATATTGCACTTAATACTTTCTTGAAATTGATTTTTTCTACAGTTTTAATTAATGTTTCCTTCAATCTGAAAGAAATTAATGTGATTGAAATTATTGAAAAAAATACTGAAATCAAATATACTATTCTATACCCAAAATTATCTGCAATATAACCAGCACTTAATGTACCAATTAACCCTGCTCCTGTGTAAAATGCTCCTGTTAAACCAAAAATATGTGCAAGACTGCTTGCATCTGATGTCTCTGCAACTAAGGCCTGCCAGACTGAGACTAATGCATTTGACGTTCCAATAAGGATTATAGCTATGTAGATTATTTGCTCATTTTGGGCAAATACAAACAAAATTCCTGCAGTAAGAATTAAAAATTCACGGAATAATGTCAGGTTTTTTCTCCCAACTTGATCACTTAAAGAACCGAATGCAGGTTCAAAAATGAGTTTAAAAAAATCCATTAAGCTCTCAAGGCTACCTATACTACTCATATTTAATCCAAGGCTTAAAGCAAATGGTTGCCATATTACATATCGAAGATTATCTCTAATCCCTCTAAGTGCAGAAATTGTAGATAAGATGACATAACTCTTCTCTCTTTCTTTCTGCAACACGTATCTTCTCCACCATTATAGAACCCCCATGAGTACGAAACTCATCTATTTAGCTATATCGTGAAAATAAACTGATTCTAATCTCTAAAAATAACTATTTTCATATTTTTTTATGTATAATTTTTAAAGTGAAGTGATTATTCTACACTATGTCTCCTCGTAGTTATCTTTCATTAAGTAAGGATGAACGTGATCATGCTCTTTCGCTTCACAAGGATAATGTTGTGATTGATAGTAGTGTTGTGGCTGTAATTGATTATGTTGCTGAAAACATGTGGTTGGATGACATGTTTAAAGGAGGATTAACTGCAACAAACCTCACAGTCTGCATGCGTAAAAACTTTAGTGAAGCATTAAAGGAATTAATTGAGTATAATCATTGGGCTCAAAAGTTTAAGGATCGTGTATTATTAGTTAAAAAATCTGATGACATTCTTTCAGCAAAAAAACAGGGAAAACATGGAATAATTTTTGGTCCACAGGATAGTTCTTTTCTTGAAAGAAATATCGATTTTTTGAAGATTGCCTATGATCATGGATTAAGGATAATGCAGCTTACATACAATTGGCAAAATGATGTTGGTGGAGGCTGTCGAGAAAAAAATAATGTTGGTCTCAGTATTTTTGGTGAAAACCTTGTCAAAGAAATGAATAAAACCGGCATTCTTATTGATCTCAGTCATACTGGTGATAAAACCTGTTGGGATGCAATAGAATTATCTAGTGATCCTGTTAGTTTTACTCACATAATACCTAGGAAATCTGCTCCACTACAACCAGGAGGTTATGCTGAGTGGGCTAACAGGAGTACTAGCTTATGGGGTGATTTCGTTGCTTACAGTAAGCAGAGGGGAAAACCTGATGATATGATGAAAGCATGCTCTGAGAAAGGAGGAGTTATAGGTATCACACCATTTTTTGCTAAAAAAGCAGGTAATAGTACAATCACCGACAATGTACTCGATCAGCTTGATGTATTAATCGAAGTTGTCGGAATCGATCATGTGGGCTTTGGCTCAGATCTTGAATTCCCTAACTCGATAACTCGTGGAGCTTACATCTGGAAAAACCCTGATAAAATTGATGTATCGTACTTCACTCCCATGGATAAAACTTGGGGCTATGGATGGCTTGAGCACATGCCTAATTTTACTATGGGACTTGTTGCCAGAGGATATAGCGACTCCGAAATTATTAAGATTCTGGGAATGAATTGGGTGAAACTTTTCAAAAAAATTTGGAGAAACTAATTTCTATTATTTTTGATTTAAAAATTTCTATTTCTCGATAATATTGCTTAAAAAAACTAATTTTTTGGAATTTATTTTTGAAATTATATAGTTTTTTAACCAATTATTTTAAAAATAGAATGCTTAACTTAACATGTTGTAGTATGCTCATCAATAAAGATTTAGCAAAGAAAGCAATGCAGAAAGCAGGAGTAGACGCATTAATTGCTGCTTCAATTCCTAATGTCTACTATCTCTCCGATTACATGACTTTCGGTACACAACTAGGCTGTGGTTATCAAACATATGCAGTTTTACCTCTTGATGGTGAACCAACAATAGTCGCACCCTTAAATGAAGCTGATCTCGTCATCGAGAGTGGGACATGGATTAAAAATGTAAACTATTATGGATGTCTAAGAGTAAAGACTACTAACAATCCAAAAGCCTCTGAAACAACAAAGAAATTAATTGCTGCAAGTAAATCTGAGTCAGCTGAAACCTCATGTGACGCATTAGTAATGGCAATTACAAGTCAGGGTTTAGCCACAAAAAAACTCGCGTTAGATTATACTGGAGTCCCCATTAATCGATATGAGAATATTCGTAGTAATCTACCTGATGCGAAAATCAGCGATGGTTCTGAACTTCTTCAAAGAATTAGATCTGTTAAAACACCTGAAGAAATTAATCGAATCCAAAGAGCTACTGAAATAACTGAGAAGGCCATGGAGGATGCTTTAGAGATAATTCACCCTGATATCATGGAGATTGATTTAGCTGGAATGTATAATTATAGCATCGCTGAAGATGGGGGACATGTGACGCATGCATATATTGGATTAGGAGAAAGAAGTTCGTACCCCAACCCAGAACCAACGACATTAGCTGCAGCGAAGGGTGACTTAGTCAGGCTTCAGCTTGGTTCAATTATCCGAAATTATAACAGTAATATTTCTCGAACAGCAATAATTGAAAGAACATCATCTGAAGTTGAGAAACGATGGAAATCAGTTATTGATGCACAAACTTCAGCGATTGAATCAATTGAACCTGGTGTCAAATTCAGTAAACTTTTCGAAATTGCTCAGAATGAGCTAACAAAATCTGGATTAAAAGAATGTCCAACAAGTCTAGGTCACTGTATTGGTATTGAATGCAATGAGAGGCCATGGATTATGGAAGGTGAAGACACTATTCTTCAAGAGGGTATGGTGATTAACGTTGACATTCCTTTTTTGGATGTCGGATGGGGTGGAATGCAACTAGAAGACACTGTACTTGTTACAAAGAAAGGATTTAAATTATTAACAAACACTGAGAGAACTCTTTATTTAATTTAATTATCTTTTTCTAGCCAGCATCAGAACAAGTCTTGAATAATGGCCTAATCCATGCTTTTCAATTTTTGAGCCAAAATTCTCCCATACTTTATCGAAGCTTTTAGTTTGAATGTTGTAGATTCTTGGTACTTCTTTACAAGCAAACTGTATTTCTTGCTTTGCTTGCTCAACTGTCAGTTTTTTTCTTGTTTTAAATAATTCTCTTTTAACTAGATTAAGACCAGATTCTTTAAGTAATTCCTGATATTGTAGAGCTGTTAACCATTTAGCACCACATATATAGTCAAAAACCTCACATTCTAATCGCTGCGCTTCAGTCTCAGTTTCTTCTGGGGGCATAATTGTGAAAGAAAAGTATCCTCTTGACTTGATTACTCTTGAGATTTCATGAAAAGTTTTCCTGACACCTTCATAGCCTCTTGTCATATGAATGTCTTCAAGACCAAGAAAATTCACTGCACCATGGAAAGCTTGAGATGGGTACTCAAGCCTTGTTGAATCCATCTTTTTAAGTGCTATTCTTGCTCTGAGTCCCTTATCCCAGATATTTCTTCGAGCTTCCTCCAATGAATCTGTTGAAATATCAACTCCTTCAATAAAAATTTCAGGAAACTTTTCAGCAACTTCCATAGCAAAATAACCTGAACCTATAGCTAGATCCAGAATGCGCATCTTATTCTCCAAAGGAATTTTTGAAGCAACAAATTTTCTTAGACCATTGAGGTTAATAAAAAAATCTTTATATTCATTATTTGTAAGATATGCTTCCTCCATGGCTGTCAAATTAAGAGTATCCTTATAGTATATGAAGGGTTTTTCGATCAAAACCTATTTATAAGCTGGCAATTTCGCTAATTTTTGATTTTATTTCAATGGATCTTTTCTCAAAGATTCTGACAAACTCCATAGCTTCCTCGGGGCTAATCTCTCCTCCATGTTCATCTTTGTAATTGAGCCATGAGGAGTAAGCACGCATATAAATACGGCCAAACATAGCACTGGGAACCGAATCGAGGAGGCCTCTGTTTTTAAACTCAGTAAAAACACCATAATTGCTACTAAGTTTATCATCACTTAATTCATCATCTATAACTTTCTCGATTATTCCCCTCAAAGTTGGTTCCATTCAGACCACACGGTCAACGCTTTTCAGACTATAAAATCTTTTTTGGTTACATGAATAAATTTGGTCATAATCGACTTTTTTGTGACTCATCTCTTTAGATTATTTTTTTTATATAGAATACTCTTTAAGGTATCTATTGAAGATAAAATATTAGGTAGGTTGAAATGGATACATTAACGATGTTTTTAATTGGAGCTGGTTTATTACTAGCAGTATTACTTGTAGTTTACATTAATGGATATAATAAATTATATAGATTTAGAAACGCAGCGGATGCTGAACTTGGTCAGATACGTGTAGCTATGAAGAAAAGACTTGATATGATTGAGCAATTACTTGGTGCAGTTAAAGGTTATACAAAATTTGAACGCGAAGTATTTGAACGAGTTGCAGAATTAAGAGCTAAAATTGTCACAGCCGGACCATCAGATCTTGAGAAAATTGAATCGGAGTCTAGGAGTCTTTTTGGTTCAATAAGAGCAGTTGCTGAAGCTTATCCTGATTTGAAAGCTTCAACTACAGTAACCAAATTGATGGATGCAGTAATCAGTGTTGAAGATGAGATTGCACGTCAAAGATACACATACAACAACGTGGTTCAAGAACTGAATACGATGGTTGACACAATTCCAACAAACTTCATTGCTTCAAGTATTAGTATTAAAAAACTAGATTACCTGCGTTTCGAAGAAAATTTGGAGAAAGCACCGGAAATTAAGGGGATAGGACAGAATTGAATGAGACGAGGCAACTTGCCCTCGTTGTAATAGTATCCCTCTTACTTGGGGTTGGTGGAATCATAGTTAGTGGCATATTACCCTCTCTGGGTGATCCTAAAGGGGTAACAATTGATGATTATACTGCAGTATTTTATTCAAATGGGACATTAAAAGAGACTTTTGTATACAAATTCACACAGGATAATTATAGAATGCTTTACAGAAGCTGGGCAGCACCAGTTTCAATGACGCCAAGAAGTACACCACATGTCCAACCCTTATTAATAATTAATCCAGCTGGAACAATATCTTATGTTAAGGATTCAAATTATTTTGTTACAATTCTAAATAATGGTGTAAATTCTCCTTATTGGCAGATAATTAATAATCTTGCTTTAAATAATGAAGTTGGATGCTTTAAACCAGGTTATTTCCTTCCAGGTACATACTCTATAACTTATTACACACGTATTTATCCACCACTTGAAGCTGATGGTGATGTTCTTCACTTAAATTTGATGCTCGCTAGTGAACACGTTGGCTATAAGAATGTTAAGATTACCTTAGAGGATTCAGCCTATATCTCAAGCATTTATGTGCATCCACCAACTTATTCAGTAGTAAAAAATGCAAATAACATTGTTATAACAGGAAGTTCTTCGAAAGATGAGCTTATTGAAGTAGAATTTTTAATGAAAAGAAGTCAAACCAAGATTACAGGAGTCATTTCTAATGTTCCAGGTGTTGTCTCTAAAACTGAGCAAGCAAACGGATCATATCAATTACAATATAATATTTCTAATGGATTAGGATGGATATCAAAAGGCATTGTTTTGATAGTGCCTTTCCTTTTCATTGGATTCTATTTATGGTTTGGTAGAGAAGAAGATGTGGTAGTACCAACTTATTTAACAGCGGTACCAAATAAAGAAAGAAAACCCTGGTTAGTGAATTTAGCTTTTAAGAGTGATGCCCTTGACTTTGATGAAGATGGTTTTTATGCAACCCTACTTGACTTGCATCTCCGAAAAAAGATTAAAATTGTTAGAGAAACTGGAATAAAAATTTCTGTTCTTAATCCTGTTGTTGAAGATGAGTATGAAAAACGCGTCATTGCTTTTATAAGAAGTTTTTCCCTTGAAGGTGTATTAGATACTGAAAGATTAAATGCATTAGCTAAAGAGATTGAAACAGGAAAATCTAGTCAACTCGCATACTTTATTCAGTCTGAACTATTGGACTTAAGGAGTAGAGTAAACAAGAGAGCAGGAGAGAAATTCACTGTAAATGGTAAACCAAACCTGATACCTGTCTTCATTTTAGGAGGCATAGTTTTTATGGTGTCAGCACTTTTAGCCCTTATTGCACCTTTACTAGCTAGACTTACACTTACATCAATAGCAATGGGCGTTGTTGTTATCTTACAGGGATTGGTTGCGTTCTTAGCTCCTCAGACCCTTTTCGGTAAATTAGGACCTGGCGTCTACAAAGAAGTCCTGCAATGGGATTCATTCAAACGCCACCTCTCCGATTTAGTGCAGTTGAGGAAATACCCCCCAGAAGATGTCACTATGTGGGGTGACTGGCTAGTTTATGGCACCTCACTTGGAGTAGGAGACCGAGTCTCTGAAGCCATGAGACAGCTTAATGTACCAATAGAAATTGCCCCGATAGCGCCAGTAATGAGAATGTACTTCCACCCCTTCATCATTGCACACAGGCCAGCACCGAGAACATCAAGCTCAGGTGGCTTTAGAAGCGGAGGAATGGGCTCAAGTGGCGGTGGCTTTGGAGGCGGAGGAGGCTTCGGAGGCGGTGGCGGAGGAGTCCGCTAAACCCCTTAGCTATTTTTAAATTCGAGAAATGATTACCGTAGGTGGGTCCGGGGCTCGTAGCTCAGCATGGATAGAGCACAGGCCTCCTAAGTCTGGGGTCGTGGGTTCAAATCCCACCGGGCCCGCTTTTTATCGAACCTAGCACACCTTAAGCTTTTTTTCGATAAATATGGAGCCCGTTTATTTCATGAACATATTCGAAGCTTATTTCAATTAAGGGAATAGCTTCTTCAACTGTTTTAGCTGTTTTACATATGAAATTATCATTTGATTCATCAAATAGAGTTCTTTCTAACTGTATGTATTTTGTTGTATGTTGAAATGTTGTATGACCAAGAAATTCTTGGACCCGAAGAGGATCTTTAATTTCATGATATAGCATTGTAGCTTTCCAATGTCTTAATGTGTGAAAGTGTATCAATAATAATCTTTGATTCTGAAGTTTTACTGCTAATCTCTTTCTAGTTTCTTCAAATATTCTTCTAATTG
>VGJH01000050.1 GCA_016867505.1 Candidatus Bathyarchaeota archaeon | reverse complement strand
AATTAGTCTTGCTTTTCTTCTATAATAACTTAGAGGATGTTTTATTCTTTCACAAATATTGTCCTTATTACGGCAAATTCCATGCGTTCTTAGAGTATCACATAAAGGTGGTGTATATCTGGTTTTATTCCCCTTAAGTCCAGCAATGTGTTCGATCTGATACCTTGTCAAGGATTCATCAAAATCAGTTACACTGACATATAAATCAACTATACTCTCGGTTGGCATACCAATATTGATTAGGAAACTTGTTAAAGCAAACCTTTCCATATGACTAGCTCGACGGCCTGACAACAGTCCTTCCATACAGTATCTTATGCATGGTGGGAATGCTTCACGAATAACCTCCGTAGGAAGGTCTTCTGCACCAATTTTTCGTCTATTCTCTTCAAATACTTTAGTTATTTCATCTAATTTTTGTTTAATTGGCTCAGGTAAATCAAATTTTGGTCTTATTGAAACACGTTCTTTGATTAACATTTCAACTTCGCCTTGGATTAAGCGTGCTACTTCATTCTGTTGAAGCAACACGTATCCATTTTTTAGTACTCGGTTAACTAATTTCCATTTATCTTCATGGAAGCTATTGCTACTATGCAGATAGTTGCTGAAAAATAATTTGAATGTGTAAGATTGGCCATCAAAATTTTCTTTTGCTTCTTTAAGGTCCCAGTTAAACTCATTTATAGCTATCTCAAATAAGGTTTTAGTGTCTTCTTTCATGAGTAAAAAGTAAATTCTAACAGCTTCCGCAAGAGCATATCTTCTATCAAGAAAAGATTCGCCTTTTACACTAACAAGCATGGAAGCAACAGGATAAGATAACAGTTCAGTCATGTAATCATCAAGTTTTGATTCGACAACACCTTCAAGAATTGCTTCAGTAACTCTTTCTGTTGCCCTGTTTAATACTTTAGAGTAAACAGGGTCAGCTAAATCATTTAATTGAATATTTAGAGCATCAACTAACTTTGCTGCTTCTTTTAGAAAAGGGTATTTTGCAGCATCACGCTCTAACATAAATGACCACTAATTAGGATAACCAAACATATTTTAGAAGTTTTAGTAAAATGGATAAAGAGCCTTAAATAATTTTATAAAATTTTAAAGAACTACTAAATATTTTGTTACTTTTTGTACTTAACATTTTGAATCTTATCTTATAGCTTGTCTTTTTATCTAGTAAATTCAAAAAAATCCAGAAATACTCTTAAGTTAACTTCAAATTTTTTTTCTCTGAAAAACCTTCCTATTAATAAGAATAGACGAATAATTAAATAATAACAATGACTTTATTAATTGATTTTCGGTTTAATTCACCTATTCCTATTTTATACATCTTATTATGTATTTTATTTCCGTATAAAAATGATTAAACCCTTTTTGATTGGAACAAGTAACGCTGCACCTCATCTATTTAGAGGAGTTGAAGTTTTAAAAAAAGGTGGAAGTATAATTGATGCGGTTGAAGCCGCTGTTAATAGCATTGAAGAAAGCCCAACTAGCGGTAATGTAGGAGTTGGTGGAAGTCCAAACATTCTTGGTGTAATTGAACTAGATGCATCGATCATGGATGGAGCAACAATGAAGACTGGTGCTGTTGGAGCTGTGTCTAAATATTGTCATGTCATCAGCATTGCTAGAAAGGTTATGGAATGTACACCACATGCTTTTCTTGTTGGTGATGGCGCGCACAGATTTGCTAAAGCAATAGGTTTCAAGGAATGGGAACTACATACTGAAAGAAGCAGGGCTTTAGCTAAGGCAATGGCACTTGATGGTTATAAAAGTCTACCCGATGATTGGCCAAATAAGGAGTATTATGTTAAAGCTGCTCAAGAACTGAATCTTCATGAATGGTACAAAAAATTAGCAGATGAATATCAGGGAACTACAAATGTGATTGGTATGGATGAAAAGGGTAACATCTGTGTTGGAGTATCGACAAGTGGAACTTCTATGAAATTCCCTGGAAGACTAGGTGATACTCCAGTCATTGGTGCAGGCAATTACTGTGATAACAAATATGGTGGTGTAGCTTGCACAGGGAGAGGTGAACTAACGATTAGAAGATTAACTTCTAGAATGATTATAAAATATATTGAAGATGGGTTAAGCCTAGAGAATGCAGTAGTTAAGGCGTTTAAAGAGTTACATGCATTAAATGACGGTACCTGCCAGTGTATTGCAGTTGATAAAGAAGGGAGAACCTTATCAGCAAATATGAGTAGACCCTCAAGTCACTTCTACATGGATATCGATATGACTCAGCCAGAAGAACGTAAAGGTATAGTCGTCGAACCAAATTAATCAATTTTTATTATGTAAAATATATTAACCAATGGGGCTCCTAAAAGAATCTTGCTACTTCTTTTAAGAAGTTAGGAGTTAATTGAGTGCAAGCCATAACAATCACTGAATCTTTTTTAGATTCAGTTTTTAAACTCTCTACTTTTTCAGCGAGATTGCTATTGAGCTTACGCTTCTCATCCGTCCATCTGTTGATTCGAGTTGTTCGGTTCCTATTTCTATGTCTTCGACTGTTAGATCGTTTAAGAACCTGTTTTTTGTTACCTCAACTACGTCAACTGCTGTGCTAATGGATCGGCCTCTAGCTTTTAGAGTGACTTTGTCTCCTTTCTCCTGTAGCGAAGTAATTACTGCTATACAGTAGTTCATTATTGGTTTACTTCCAATATAGATTATGTTTTCTTCAGACATGGTTGTTGTCAATTGCAGTATATTTGTCAACTAATTAAAATTTAGGGTAAAAAAGCCTTTACACACAACTTTAAACAGATTTTATGGACAAAATTTTAATGAATCATCGATACGAAATAACTATTTTTACTTCTAATAATGATGTATAGTTAATTGAGGAATAAGTTTTGATTTATTTAGGTACTATGGGTTGGAGCTATCCCTTCTGGGTTGGTAAACTATATCCCTGTTATTCAAAACAACAAGATTATCTAAAATATTATTCAAGAGAATTCAATTCAGTTGAAATAGATTATACCTTCTATCGGATACCCTCAAAGACTTCTGTATTGGAATGGGGTTCATCAGTTCCTAATGATTTCCAGTTTTCTGTTAAAATGCACAGAGATATTACACATGCTAAAAACTTGCTTTTTGATGACTCAAAATTGGTGGTTTTTTTGGAGCGAATAAAGTTCTTTGAGAATAAACTTGGCCCAATTTTACTACAATTTCCACCTTGGTTAAAATCAGATAAAATTCATGAACTTGAAAGGTTGCTTACCCAATTTCCCAATAATATCCAATTAGCATTAGAATTTAGAAATGGATCTTGGTTAAATGATTCAGTATATTCAATACTTCAGAATTATCCGGTGTCTTTAGTAGGTATAAATAAGAAAAACTACTCTTTAGGAAAATTGTCCAAATTTTTTTATTTTCGATTTGAAGGAGATAGAAAATTAGTTAATGGAGAAAAAGGTGAAATTGAAATTAATAAAAGACAGGAGATTGTTGAATTATCTTCAATACTCCTTTCGTTGATAAATTGTGGAAAAAACGTATATGGTTATTTCAGTAAATATTTTTCAGGATATCCTCCTTCCGATGTTTATGAGATGAAAAACCAGTTAAAAAATATAGAATTTTATTTATAAAATTAGGATTTTTTTGAAAAGACTTCCATAGCAGCACCTATACCATTTCCCGGTTTTTTCACATAACCCATTTCAAATAAACCCATCTCCATCGCACTTATTGTAGCTGTTAAATCGTTAATCATATCGCTTCCCATATGACCTATTCTAATTGTTTTTCCAGCTATTTTTCCTAGACCTCCTGCGATAATAATATTATATTTTTTCATCATAATATTACGCAATTCAGCATCATTAACTCCCTCAGGTATACTGGGAACGCTTAGAGTAGATGCAAGATTGTTTTCATCAGGGAAGGATTTCAAACCCATTCTTTTTATTCCTGCTTGGAAGGCTTCTGAATATATTTGATGCCTTTTCCAACGTGCTTCAAGGCCTTCTTCATGGATTATTTTTAAGGCTTCAAGCATGCCAAGGATCATGCCTGTTGCGGGAGTAGCAAAATATTTTCTTGGATCTTCCATTATTGGTCTCCATTTTTTCAGATTGGTATAATAATCAACAATAGGAGTCTTCCTAGCCTCAATTACTTTCCAAGCTTTGTCATTTAAACAAAAAAGACTGGTGCCTGGAGGTGCTCCTATAGCTTTTTGACTACCAGATAAACAGAAGTCAATCCCCCATTCATCCATCTTTAATGGCATGCCACCGATACCACAGACACTATCCACAATGTATAACCCATCTACGTTTTTCATGAGTTCTCCAATTTTTTGGATTGGGTTAGCTATGCCTGTTGATGTATCAACATGCTCTACAGTGACTGCCTTGTATTTACCTGAAGATAGCCTTTCTTCTAATAGTTTTAAATCGATTCCTTTTCCCCATTCAAAAGTTAAACGTTCAACTACCCCACCATGTGGAGGTAGTATCTCTGCCCATTTTTCACCGAAGAAACCATTCTCAACACATAATATGTGATCCCCTTTCTCGATGAGATTTGAAGCTGCTGCTTCCATCCCAAGAGTTCCGCTTCCTGAAAGCATAAAGGGAACGCCTTCAGTCATGAAAAGTTTCTTTTGAAGTGTAAGAGCTTCAGAGTATGCTTCAACAAATTCTCCGCTCCCATGACTGTAAACAGTTCTAGAAATTGCACGAAGAACTCTTGGAGATACAATGGTTGGACCAGGAATCATTAATAATTCTCTTTCATGATCCATATATGACACCTTTAATTAAGGATGCTAGTCTTCATTAATGTCTTATGTTTGTTTAAAATGAGTAAACCTCATTTTAATTCATTTAAATTAAGTTATTCTTTATTGCATTTAGGAATCTTTCTTGACATTGGTTGATAATTTTTTTTGCATCATTAATATCCTGCCATGCTTCAACTCTTGTCTCTTTTTGTTCGGGACGCTTATAATTATTATAAAAATAGTTTAATTCATCAATCATCGATTTTGGAATATCATTTAGGTTTTGTATATGCTTGTAGAAGGGATCAGTTGTACTGACTGTAACAATTTTGTCGTCAACTTGATCACCATCCCACATTTTTATATTAGCTACTGGTCTTGCAGTTATTACACATCCAGTAAATGTTGGTTCATTAATTAATAAAACAGCATCTAATGGATCACTATCATCGTCAAGGGTACGTGGAATAAATCCATAATCGCATGGATAGTATGTGTAAAGTACTCTATCTAATGTGAACACACTCTTTTTTGCATCAAATTCGTATTTATTTCTGCTACCTCTAGTTATTTCAGTTACTACATAAACTTCTGTTGGTGGATTAGGACCAGTTTGAAAATCTCTCCAGTAATCAATCAAATATATTCGTTAAGGGCTTGAAGTTATTGCTTATTATTCTTTATGCTTCAGGTTCATCCATATTAGCTAGGACCTCTTTCCAGAGATCAAGAGTTTCAAGAGCCTCTTTCTCATCAAGAACTTGAATAACAAAACCAGTGTGAATAAGTACCCAACCTCCGATTTTAACTAGTCCAGGCTCCATTAAATCAATGATTGCTTCTCTTTTAATGCCCCCAAAATCGATTATTGCGGCTCTTCCATCAATGGATTCAACTTTACCTGGTATAGCAAGACACATTAAACTCAAAGAAGTAGTCGTGCTTTATAATCTCAACGAATATTCTGTTACATCACATACTCTCATTTTTTTATTTAATGATGTTTTTATGTTTATTTTCAAGTTTTTTATTTTTAATATAATTAATTATTACAATTATTCTACATACTAGCATAAACAATATATTCAGTAATTATAATTGATACTGATACGCTTGCCTGCTTTCATCTATATCATAAAAGGTTGTCTGAGGTTGAATGTATGGTAAAAATACTTTTACTAGGCTTATCTGGTGATTCAGGTTGCCAGGTAGCTGCACTGGGCTTACATGATAAGCTTGTAAAAATCTTAACCGCAAACGAGCTGGTTTATGCTCCTACATTAATTGATGCAAAGGAGATCCCTGAAAAAATTGATGTAGCAATTATCGAAGGTGGATTAAGAACCGAACACGAAATTGAAGTGATTAAAAAAATTCGTTCAAATTCAAGTATAATGATTGCGATTGGTTCATGTGCTTGTTTTGGAGGAATACCTGGTTTAGCAAATTTAAAAGAAGGAAAAATCCTTTTAAACAAAATTTATGTTGAACAAAAAGGAACTGCCTTAGGTCAGCTTCCATTAGTTGATAAACTTCTTCCTGAACAAGTACCGATTCATAATTCTGTGAAAGTTGATTATACTATTCCGGGGTGTCCTCCAGAAGTTGGCGATATAGCTAACACCCTTGTTAGTCTTTTGAGTGGAAATCAACCTCCCATAAATATGACTGATGTTTGTGAGAAATGTCCACGTGAACGTGTTGGCACCTATGCAAACAAATTAATACGAATTCATGAAGACGTGAGTGATCCTCAACGTTGTCTGCTTGAGCAAGGATTTCTCTGTATGGGACCAGCAACAATGGGTGGATGTGGAGCACCATGTCCATCTGCAGGTATGCCATGCGATGGATGTAGAGGTCCAACAATACAAAATAGTGATCAGGGGCTCACCATGCTCGATGCCCTAACGAGTCTAATTAGTCAAGTAAAAGATGGTTTCGATCTATCCCAAAATGTTGGGGTTCTATATCGATACACTTACCCTGATTCAAATTTAGTGAAACTTTTCAAAGGAGGCGAAAAAAATGAATGAATCTATTACAATTAATCCCTTAACAAGACTTGAAGGAACAGGGAAGGTTAAGATTGATGTCGAGGCAGGCAAATTAAAGGATCTGCAGTTGACAGTTGCTGTTGGCCCAAGATTTTTCGAATATCTGTTAATCAATAAACCTGCAGAGGAAGCTCCAAGAATAACTGAGAGGATCTGTGGAATTTGTTATGTCAACCATCACCTAGTTTCAGTTAAAGCAGTTGAAGATGCTTGGGGAGTTGTTATCCCTGAAGTAGCGACCCTTTTAAGAAGAACTTTAAATGCTGCAAGTTTTATCACCAGCCATACTTTGCATCTAGCATTCCTTGCTCTCCCAGATCTAATTCCGATAAAAAATAGAAATGTTTTAGGTGTTGCAGAAGCGTTGCCTGAAATTGCAGAAGCAGCGCTTCAGTTACATGAATATGGAAATAAAGTTGTTGCAGAGATAGGTGGTCGAATAGTACATGTGGTGACAGCTGTCCCGGGGGGAATGACTAAAGGACTTACTGGAGAGAGCCGATACAAGTTACTTCGTGAAGGAAGGATAGCAATGACTAATGTCCGAAAAATTGCTGATGCCCTTTTTATGTTATATGAAAAACGCGAAAATAATCCAGATGAGTACATGGGATTACAAGCCCCATACATGGGTTTAGTAAATAATAAAGGTGAATACGAGTTATACAATGGAGATATTAGAGTTAAGGGCAGCGAAGGAACTACTCTTTTCCAATTCCCCGCTCAAGAATATTACAAACATTTTGAAGAGACGACAAGTGAACACAGTTTTACTAAAATAAATTATCTCAAAGAAATGGGAAAAATTGGTGGATTAAACCGTGTTGGTCCTCTTCCAAGGCTGAATGTAATTGATGGTATAAAATGGTCCAATTCAGCTGAATATTTGAAAAGTTATGATAAAATATTTGGACGACCTTGTGATGATACTGCAGCATATAATTTAGCGAGAACGGTAGAATTAGTTGCATCTGTTGAAGAAGTTCTCGAAGGATTAGGCGACATT
>VGJH01000049.1 GCA_016867505.1 Candidatus Bathyarchaeota archaeon | reverse complement strand
TCTTTATGGCGTCAGGTTTTTACCTAGCCAATCTATGATCCCTACAGAAGTTTATGCTAATGTTTTCGATTCTTTAGTAAAGGAAAATGTTGATGTAAGATATTTAACAATTTCAGGGTATCAGATTTCCTTATTATTACTCAAAGATGATGTTGAAAAAGCATTAAAAGCTCTCTCATCTCTTGAATCCAAAATAGAAGTTAAACAAATTGAGGGAGTAAAAGGAACTTTCAGCATAATTGGCTCAGAGATGAGAGGAGTTAAAGGATTTTTAAGTAAAATTACGGGTATAATTGCTCATTATGGAATAAATATTGAGCAAGCTACTCAACCCTATAGTGAAAATATTATTAGATTTAGCGTAAAAGATGAAGATATTCCGTTAGCTGTAGCAGCAGTTTATTCCGAGTTATTTAAGGAGTGAAAAAAATGGTAAGAAAAATTGATGCAATAGTATTAGGCGCAACTGGCGCAGCAGGTCAGAATGTTGTCGAATCGCTTCAGAACCATCCTTGGTTCAAATTAGTCGCATTAGGTGCATCCAGCAGAAGTGCTGGGAAAACATACAAAGATGCCATAAAAGATGCAATTTTTTTCGAGAGAACGCCTAGTGAAGATATTTTAAATATGAAAGTTCAAGACATCGATAAAGTTAGTCCTGAAGACTACCAAATTGCATTCAGTGCACTACCCTCTGAAATCGCAAAGACAATCGAAGGCAAATTTGCAAAAAAAATCCCAGTATTCAGTACAGCATCAGCTTATAGAAATGAAGAAGATGTACCCATTTTAATACCTGATGTTAATCCAAAACATGCAAAAATTGTGAAGAAGCAACAAGAGAAGAGGGGGTGGGAAGGTTTTGTCTGCCCTGGACCAAATTGTACAGTAGTAGGTCTAGTAACAAGTATTAAACCAATTATGGAAAAATATGGAGTAAAAAAGGTGCATATGGTTTCAAGTCAAAGTTTAAGTGGTGCAGGTGAAAAAGGGATACGCCTAAACAGTGAATATCGAAAAAGCGTTGAAATGAATGTTTTACCCTATATTGATGGAGAAGAAGAAAAAGTAATACAAGAAACAAAAAAAATACTTGGAAACATTAAAAAATATATCATTACTCCTGCAGAAATAAAAATTGGCGCAACCTGCACAAGAGTATATGTTGAGCGAGTTCATTTTGAATCCGTGTTTGTAGAAACAAAAAAAGAAAATAATATCAAAGATGTAAAAGAGACCTTAAGTAATTATGTTTCAGAACCTCAAAAACTACAGCTTCCAAGTGCACCACAAAAACCAATCATAGTATTCGATGACAATAATCAACCCCAACCTAAACTACATCACGATTATGGAGGACAAGTAACGCTTGTTGGTAGGTTAAGAAAAGACCCAGTATTCAAAAATGGATTAAGTTACGTTGTTACAAGCGATAATTTGGATAAAGGTGCAGGTGGTGGAGTAGTATTATCCGCTGAATATCTCAAAAAGAAAAATTATTTTTAAACTTGCGATTGATGGAGAATGAACAAAAAACAACACAAAATTGCATTAATGGGTATTGGAACAATAGGAAAGGAGTTATTAAGACGAATTAAAAATGATAAAAACTATAAAATAGTTTCATTAGGCGATTCTTCAGGAAATCTAATTAAGAAAAGTGGTTTTACTTCAAAAGAAATAACTCAAATCATTAATTTTAAAAATACTGGTGAAAATCTAAAAAAATATGATCATAATAAACAAGTTACTTCAGATATTATTTCAATATTAAACGATTATTCAATTGATACTTTTATCGATGTTACAGCTTCAATGACTTACGATACTTTATTCAAAGCATTAGATTATTCAAATGTAATCACTTCAAATAAATTGCCTTTTTCAGATAGCTCAAATGAACAATATACTAAAATTAACGAAAAAGCAATTGAGGTTGGAAAATTATTAGATTATGGAACAACTGTAGGTGCTGGCCTAAAAATACCTAATCTTATTGATTCTATAGGTATAGATGAAATCGAAAAATTTTATGGTTGCTTAAGTGGCACAATGAATTTCATTAGCCAGAGATTAAATGAAAACATACCTTTTAGTAAAACTGTTTATGAGGCAATGAAACCTCCTAGAAATTATACTGAACCAGATCCCCGCATTGATTTATCAGGTACAGATTTTAAAAGAAAAATTATTATTCTAGCTAGGTTATTTGGAAAAAAAATTAATTTAACTGATATAAATGCTGAGTCGATTTTACAGTATGAACATGAAAAAATTTCAAAAGATGAATTTTTAAAAATTTTACCAGAGCTTGATGAAGTTATTGCTGCTAAATTTAAAATTGCTCAAAAAGAAAAGAAAGTATTATGGTATTTAGGTAGCGTTAATTTGACTTTAAACGAATTTAATTTAGGTTTCCAGAAAATTCAGCCTGATAATCTAATCACTAAATGTCATGAATCAGATAATGTTTTAACTATTCAACCAAAATTATGGCACAAACCAATTACATTAATTGGACCTGGAGCTGGAGCAATAGAGACTGTAACTGGATTAATTTCAGGTTTGAAAGATGCAATAAAAATCCAAAACTCTTTTAGACCTTTAGTAAAATAATTTTTTAGATAATAATACTTTAATTCTCGATAAAACCGCAATTCTTCCCATACAATTTAAAAGGTTGAAAAGAATTCCTACATAGAGTTCAGGAAGGATTGATAATGAGAGACCCGAAAATCACAAAGATATTCGAGGTCGCTAAAGCAGAGGAGAGGAATTTTCTCTTCGAGCATGAAGCGAAACAGCTCTGTAATTTATATGGCATGCCCATTACTGCAATTGAAATAGCTAAAACCGAGGAAGAAGCTGCTAAAGCAGCAAATAAAATTGGTTATCCAATAGTATTAAAAATAATTTCACCTCAAGTCTTACACAAAAGTGATGCAGGTGGAGTGTTAATTGGATTAAATGACGAAAAAGCAGTACGTTCAGGGTATAATACAATAATAACAAATATTAAAAAGAATGTACCAACAGCAACAATTGAAGGCATTTTAGTACAAGAGATGGCACCAAAAAGCACCGAGGTAATTATTGGCTCAACCAATGATCCAACCTTCGGTATGACTATAATGTTTGGTTTGGGTGGAATTTTTGTTGAAATCCTCAAAGATGTTAGTTTTAGAATTGTACCAATAACTAAAATTGACGCTGAAGAAATGATTGAGGAGATTAAAGCAAAAAAGATCCTTGAAGGAGCAAGAGGTATGCCTAAAGCTGATAAAGAAACTATCGTAAATACACTCCTAGCAACAAGTAAAATGCTTGTAGAATGCCCTGAAATAAAGGAACTTGATATGAATCCAGTTTTAGTCTATGAAAAAGGGGCACGCATCGTTGATGCAAGAGTGATTCTTTAAACTTTTTAAATAATTTTTCTATTCAATTTAATTTAAAAAATTAAATGTCCACGGTTCTTAAAACGATGATTGAATTCGTTTTGACTACTCCTTTAATTTTTCTTATTTCTTCGATGCATTGATTGATGCCTTCAATGTTTGCATGTGAAACTACTGTTACGATATCATATTCTCCAGTAACTTCATATATTCTTTCAACGCCAGATAATTTTTGGACTTCTTTAGATACCGTGTAAGTTGGTGTCCCTGGATCAACTGATATCATTGTTAATGATCTAACTTTTGTTGTCGTAGCTACATCTATAGTAAATTTTTTTATAATTCCATTATTAAGCAATGATTGGACTCTGTTCCTGACGGCTCCTTCTGATAATCCTACTTGTTCCCCGATTTCTACATACGTCATTCTCGCGTTTTCTTTAAAGAGTTTTAAAATTTTTTCATCTATAGGGTCCATATTTAGGGTTTTTATTTTTTAAGTATTAAAGCTTTCAGAATTTTTTTTGATTTATGTTACGATTTTCGGAGTTTTTTTTGATTTTTATACATTATCTGAAATGCTTAATTTTATTAAAGCTTCTTTAATTATTTGAATCCCCGCCTCCAAATCTGATGCGTGTATTTGTTCATTCATTGTGTGATCAAAAATGCTGTCTCCTGGTCCATATGTAATACAAGGTATTTCAGTTGAGCTACCAAAAACATTCATATCTCCTGTTCCAGTTTTATAAGTCAATTTTACTTGCTTTTTTCTAATTTTCCATATGCTTTGAATAAATGCTTTAACTATAGATGATTTTTTTTGAGTTACATAAGCTTCAGTTTCGTCTTCAATTTCGTAGGTCACTTTAACATTTGGGTTCATTTTTCTGAAATTGTCTAAAATTTTTTCTATCATAAATTTGTATTCTGAGCATTTTATATTAGGAGGTAAGCGTGTATCAATTAATAATTCGCATTTAGATGGTACAATGTTATTATCTTGGCCACCTGAAATTTTTTTTAAACATGTTGTTATTGATTCAAAATGACTGAACGTAACGGTATTATTTTTAGAGACCTCATCTATTAAACCCCATAACTCTAATCCTTTCTCGATAGAATTAATGTATAGCCATGGAGCTGATGAATGACCAGTTTCAGTCTCACAGATGATTTTTTGAGTTAAACATCCTTTATAGCCAATAGTTATTGTGTCGACTGATGTTGGCTCACCAAATATTGCATAATCCGCTTGTATTCCTTTTTCAATTAAATGTTTTATACCTCTACTTTTTCCTTCCTCGTCAACAACACCTGCAACTATAAATTGCGCATCTACTCCTTCTTTAGCCAACTCTGAAGCAGCGAAAACAAAAGCTGCGAAAGGGCCTTTTGCATCAACCGAACCTCTCCCATAAAGAATACCCTCTGCATATTTCACTGGAAGAAATGGATTAACAGTATCAATATGACCACATAATAGAATTTTTTTTGATCCATTACCAATTATACCAATAACATTCCCCACTAAATCAATATTAACTTCGAATCCTAATTTCTTCATTTCTTCAACTAGGAAATGAGCTAAGACCTCTTCGTTTCCTGATGGGCTGTAAATCTCAACGATCTTATGTAGGAATTTAATGGGGGAATCTTTCAGATTCTTCCACCCCGAATACTTCATTTAAAGTTGTCAAGACTTTATCGATTTGAGTTTGTGTAATCACTAGTGGGGGGAGAAGTCGTAAAATGTTTCTACCCGCTTCTAGAGTTAGAACATTTTTTTCTTGGCATCGATTCATGATGTTAATAATTTCGAATCGTGTTTCTACACCAAGCATTAATCCTAAACCACGTGCTTCTCTAATTGTTTTATATTTTCGACCCATTTCATTCATTTTATTTAAGATATATTTTCCATTAGACGCTGCTTTTTCAGGTAGTTTTTCGTTAATTAAGACATCAATAGTAGCTGCACCAGCTGCACATTGTATGGGTCCACCTCCAAAAGTACTTGAATGGTCACCAATTCCTATTGATGACATAATTTCTTCTTTTGCCATTGTTGCACCAAGAGGAAGACCACTGGCTATGCCTTTACTTAGACACATAATATCGGGTGTAACATTAGTATGTTGACAGGCAAACATTTTACCTGTTCTTCCCATACCAGTCTGAATTTCATCAAAAATGAGTAAGATATTTTTTTCATCACATAATTCTCTTAACTGTTGTAAAAAGTCTTGTGGGGGTAGATTGATTCCTCCTTCTCCTTGTATTGGTTCCGTTATTATTGCAGCTGTATCTGTTGTTATTGTATCACGAATTTTTTCAATATTCCCATACGGAGCATGTTTATACCCTGGAACCATGGGTCCAAATCCTTCTTTATATTTTTTCTTCCATGTTGCTGATAATGCTCCGAGAGATTTTCCATGAAAAGCATTCATCATGGCAATAATTTCTGTTTTCTCAGTCTTTTTTTTGGCTAATTTTAAGGCAAATTCAACAGCTTCAGTGCCACTGTTACTTAAATATGTTCGAGTAAGTTCTTTTGGAGCAATTTTATTTATTTTTTCAAGAAATTCGCTTCTTGCTTCATTATTGTAGCCTCCATGGCAACTCATTAATTGTTCTGCTTGAAGTTTTACAGCTTCAACAACCTTGGGATGGCAATGACCCACAATTGCTACACCATAATTACTTGTACAATCAATATACTCGCGTCCATTTACATCCCATAATATAGCTCCTTGACCTTTAGAAGCTACTACACCTCTTTTCCAGTAAAGATTAGCCATTAACGATGACTCGACTTCAATTATTTGTTGTCTATTCATTGTCTTATCAGAGTCCCCCCACTATGTTTCAAAGCTGAAGTAATTGCTTCATCTTTGAAACCTGATGCAATAATTACTTCTCCTACACCACCTTCAACTGCTTCTTGAGCAGCATATACCTTTGTACTCATTCCTGGACCAATTTTGTCTTGAAGCTCTTTTGCTTCAAAGGTTGATAATTGATCAATTAATTTTCCATTGAGCAATATCCCATCAACATCCGTTAGAAGAATTAGGGTGTTTGCTTTCAATGCCGAAGCAACTTTAGCAGCCATTCTATCCCCATCAACATTTAATGGTTCAGCATCATTTCCCATAGCTACTGCACTAATTAATGGCACATGACCATTATCTAAAAGAAGTTTCAGAAAAACATCGTTAACTTTCTCGATCTGGCCAGTGTAACCACCATCCATAAGGATTTTTTTTCCCTGATCATTCAGTGCAATAATTTGCTCTTTTCTACTAGCCTTAACAACTCCAGCATCTAATCCACTTAAACCGACAGCATTAACACCTGCTTTTTGTAAGACGGAAATAATTTCTTTGTTTATTTTTCCCGCCATAACCATTGTATAAATTTCAGCAGTCTGTTTATCTGTATACCTGCTCTTGAATCCTCTAGGAGACATAATAAATCGTGGGGGATGACCTAATTTTGTTGAAATATCTGTGACAATGTCTCCTCCCCCATGAACTATAATGAATTTATGTTCATTACTAAGAATCTTTATTTCTTCAGCTAACTTTACTGGAAATCCATTAATTAGGAGATCTCCCCCGGCTTTTAAAACAATAATCATAATTTCACCTAATGTAAAGCAATTAAGTTGAGACCCATTTTTTCATCCCAACTGTTTGAAGCATTCCAACACTGAACCGCTTGGCCTGCTGCACCTTTAACGATGTTGTCAATTGCTGAAAAGATTACTAAACGAGGAACATGTTCATCTAATTCAAAACCGATATCAACATAATTTGTGCCAATTACAACTTTTGGATCAGGAAGTTGATATAATCCTTTTTTATATTTAACTAAATGAATGAATGGTTCTGAATTATACATTTCTCGATATGCTTTCCAGATTTCAGCATTTTCAACTTTTTTTGTTAACCATAGTTGAGCTGTTATAAGTATACCTCTAGCAATGTCTAGAGCATGTGGCGTGAAACCTACTCTAACTTGAGTATTAGTTACCGAAGAAAGCTCCTGTTCTATCTCTGCAATATGCCTATGTCCTACAACTTGGTAGGGTCTAATTCCGCCAAATCTCTCAGTATGGTGACTGGCTGGTGTTGGTTCGCTTCCTCCTCCTGAGGATCCAATTTTTGCGTCAATCGAAATGTGGTCGGTATCTACAAAACCTGTTTTGACTATTGGTGCGAGTCCAAGAATACTTGCTCCTGACATGCATCCAACACAAGCAATAAGTTGGGCTCCTTTCATCTCATTTCTATGGAGTTCTGGTAAACCAAACACTGCTTTACTCAGTAATTCAGGATGAGGATGCTCCCAACCATACCAGGTTGGGTAATCTTTTGAATTTTTTAACCTAAAATCAGCGCTTAAGTCAATGATTTTTAAGCCACGTGATAAAAAATCAGTAACCAAGTCCTTTGAGACTCCATGAGGAGTTGCTAGGAAGACAACATCACATTTTTTAGCAATTTCCTCTGTATTCATGGGACTAAATTTGAATTGTGTGTGACCTCTGAGATTTGGGT
>VGJH01000048.1 GCA_016867505.1 Candidatus Bathyarchaeota archaeon | reverse complement strand
CTTTCCGCCCTTTTGGTAAAACCGCTCAGACCTCCCAGAGTCCTGATTGTCTCAAATCTGTCATTCCTGCCGGTCAGGATTTTCCAGGCATAGGCCTGATGGCTCACATCCCAGACAACTGTATCCCGGGGTGGTGTAAAAACCTTCAGCAAGGCAATGGTAAAATCCACTGCCCCCAGGCTGGGAGCCAGATGGCCGCCTGTTTTGGAGATGACGTTTACAATCCTATTGCGGACTTCAAATGCCAACAGCTTCAGTTCTTCCGGACTCAGTTGCTGAATGTCTTTGGGAGCGGTTATTTTTTCCAGATACATAGGGTTCCTTTCGCTTTGACAGAGCGCATCTTTCACTTATCCATATACTTAATGCGATACGGACAGAGTTTGTATATTCCTGCTGAGGTCTAATCTGTCAATAACTTTTCTGCGGTGAAATCCTTCTGTGCAGGACACCTCGTCCCTAAACGCTGCGTGAGGTCATCGTGAAGGTATCGTGAACGTTGCTCACGCTGACTTCACGCGGTCATTAAGAAAAAAGCAAAAAATCAAAGATAAATCAGCCCATTTTTTCAGTAACGCCACATATTTTCAGTCTTAATCTATAGGGGGATGAAAAATCTCTCAATAAATGTGGAGGACACAATGAAAACCAGATTTTCACGCAACCTGCCGGGATTGACCGGTAAACTGGACGGATTGGTCTATTACTACCATCAGGGACTGGATGAAATCATCGCCCGTACCTTTACCCAAGCGGAACGCAACCCTCCAGCAGACAGGATGAAACTGATTATGGCAAACCTGAAACTAATCCAGCCCTCTGCCGGTTATAAACAGAACCTGAAGGACTATGCCATCAAATACAACAACCTGCGGATTAACCGCGATAAACCCGAAGCCAACTGGATGAACCTCTGGCTCAAACTGATGTTCGGCATGACCAAAGCCCTGCCAGGCATAGACCTGACCACCATTACCCGTCAGCAGATTTATGACGATAGTTTACCGTGCATTACAGTCAGAAATGCTATAGAATGCAGTCTGTTGCCAAATGTCAGAAACTCGGAAAGATATACTGAATTGATATAAGGGTGATAATCAAAGTAACTCGTAATTAGTAATTAGTAATTAATTAAACCTACCGTGCATTACGGTCAAAGCCGCCATAAACGCAGGACTTCTACTCAAAGTCAGAGACTGGTTGAAATACACTGAGCAGATATAAATGTCATTCCTGTGTGGACAGGAATCTTATTCGTGCTCTGAATAGTTCTTGACTAATTTTGAGATTTAAAAAAAAAGAATAGACAAGAGGAATATTGTATGAGCAAAGAAAAGAAGTTTTTTGAAGAGCTGCAAAAAGTGTTTATGGGTACAAAGGTAGAGGGAAAGGGCGGTTTTATTCACTTGATGCAAATCAAAGCATATTACTATAAAAACAAGATAGAAGGCAACCTAAAAACAGATATTGAGAATGCTTTACAAAATAATCTTGAATTCAAAGATGAGTTATACACAAAGTTATTCGATTTCTTTTCCAGATACTTTTCCGAAAACGGCTCCATCTTCTTTAACAGCACACCCTTTCACAATAACATCTATGAAAAGGTATATACAGATGACAGGGATGTTATTCTTTTCTGGAAAACACAGATGCTCTATTATGTTAAAACAGATATATTGTTTAAAAGTTTAACGGTTCCAATAGAGGACTTTAAGTTTATCATTGATGCCAGCAAGATAGAACACAAAAAGAATAATGAACGCAGAGATGTCATTTATGAATATATTAGCCATAATGAAAGAAAAGACATCACTCTGCAAGCGGATTACTCCACCAATGGCAGAAAGAAAAAGGTTGATGAAATCCTGAAAAAGACAAGGGATACTGGTTTAACTGAAGAAATCCTGGTCAAAGCCACCAAGAATTTTGAAAAACAGAGCGAGGTTGACTATTTTATTCACAAGGATGCCAAGACCTTTCTGCAGGAGCAATTTAAACTGTGGAGTTATCAGTATTTTTGGGAGGGAGCAAAGGAGTGGACGTCAGAAAGGGTCAATCAACTGCAGATTTTAAAAGATATTGCTTTGAAAGTAATTGACTTTATTTCTCAATTTGAAGACGAACTAGTGAAAATCTGGAACAAACCGAAATTCGTCCGCAAAAGTAATTATGTTGTCACTCTGGATAGAATTGCTGACAGAGATGTGGATGTGCTGAGGAAAGTCGTTGCTCATAAAGGAATGTCAGAACAGATTAAGGAATGGCAGGAACTGGGAATAGTAAAAGAAAGTTTTGCCAAGAAAGACATTCTTGCAACCAAAAAAACTTTGTCTGATAAGTTCAGAACCCTGCCCATAGATACCAAATACTTCAAAGACATTGAACTGGATATTATTGGTGTCTTTGAAAATTTAGATGATGACTTGGACGGTTGGCTGATTAAAAGCGAAAACTATCAAGCACTAAATACCATAAAAAACAAATTTCATGAGCAAGTTCAAACAATTTACATTGATCCACCTTACAACACTAATTCATCTCCAATAATATATGTTAATAAATATAAACATAGTTCTTGGTTATCTATCTTAAAATCAAGAGTTGATTTATCAAAGCATATGTTATCATCAGATGGCATTAATGTCGTAGCTATTGATGATGTTGAACATCGTTATTTAGTTACTCTTTTGGATAGTATTTATGGTATTAATAACTATGTAACAACAATAGCAACTGAATGTAATCCTCAAGGAAGGGTTGCTAATAAAGTATCCCAAACTTGTGAATATCATACTATTCATGCTAATGATATAAATAAAATAGATAATTTATTAGTACCAAAGCTTTATGAAAAAAAACCTACATCACTGAAGCGCACAGGAACCAATTCTAGAAGAGAAGAACGTCCATATCGTTATTACCCAATTTTGATTAAAGGTAACAAGATATACATGATAACTAGAGAGGAATATAAAAAGATATACATTAAGGAAGAGAAAACATTTGATGATAACCATGTTAATTCACTTAAAGTAAAATATGAATCAAAGGGTTACAAGTTTATCTTGCCATTATCAAAGGATGGTGAATGTTTTGTCTGGCAGAGAACATATGATAGAGTAAATATTGAAAAAGATACTTATATTATAAAAGACTTGAATATACTTACCCCATCAAACGATAAGGAAATTCCTAGAACATTATGGAAACATCCTTTGTTTTCTAATCCAGAATACGGTAGCGAGTATTTAAAGCATGTTATGGGCTATAAAGAATTCAGCACACCCAAAAGTTATTATACTGTGATGAATTACTTATCTATGACAGAAAAAGGAGGAATATGTCTAGATTATTTTGGCGGTTCTGGCACCACTGCTCAGGCAGTGATAGAACTAAATAAACTCGAAGATGATGATAAACAAAGAAAGTATATTGTAATAGAACAGGATAATTATTTTGATTCAGTTTTAGTACCAAGGATCAAAAAAATCTGCTGGAGCAATAAATGGAAAATGGGAGTATCTGGAAGCTGTAATTATGCATCACAGTTTTTTAAGTATTATGAACTTGAACAATATGAAGAGGTTTTAGACAGGTGCAAATATGAGGATGGGGATTTGTTTGATACACCGGGGAGTTCTCCCTATAACGATTATGTGTTTCTGAAAGACGAAAAAATGCTGAAGGCTGTAAAGATAGATTATAAGAACAATAAGGTGCAGGTAAACCTGAGCAAACTTTACGACGATATTGATATTGCCGAGACATTGTCCAACCTGTTAGGAAAGCATATAAAAAAAATTACCAAAGATGAGGTAATTTTCTCAGATGGGGACAAACGCAGTTTAACGGAACTGGACTATAAAGAAATCAGACCTTTGATTTGGTGGTAAAATGAACAAGGTCTTTGAGTATTTTGTCAAAAACATATCCTATGAAAGCGAACTGCCTGCGCAGTGGCATTTTGACATAAAGAGCTTTTCCAAAGACAAATCCTTGTATGAATTTCAACAAAATGCTCTTAAAAGTGCTCTGGTAGGTCTTTGGCTTTACAACTATAGGGACACAGATAGCAAGGCAATAGCACAGTATGAACGCTACAAGGAAACACTATTGTTCAAGAAACTGGATATAGACCTAAAGAACAAAGATGAGTCAAAAATAGCCAAATTTTATATGGAATGGGAAGATGATTATCCCATTAAAGACAATAAAATTTCTTTTGAATATTTTATCAACCGGATGTGCTTTTGGATGGCTACCGGAAGCGGTAAAACACTGGTTATTGTCAAACTGATAGAAGTCCTATGTAAGCTGATGGATGCGGGAGAAATACCAAGAAAAGACATTGTCTTTCTTACACATAGACCTGATTTAATTGAGCAATTTAGAAAGCATATTCGTGAATTTAACAACTATAATCAGGATGTAAAAATAGAATTGATCCCTTTAAGAGAATACGATTCATATAAACAATATCAGAATGCCAAGTTATATAAACACCAGATAGATGTTTTCTACATAAAGTCAGATTTGTTTTCAGATGAGACCAAGGAAAATCAGGTAAACTACCGGACTTATGCTCATCACGGCAACTGGTATGTAATCTTAGACGAAGCACATAAAGGCGGAAACAAAGATAAACTCAGTGAATCCATGCGTCAGGCAGTGTTTAGCATAATGTCAAGAAACGGATTCCTCTTTAATTTCTCTGCTACTTTTACGGACAGAACTGATATTGCTACTTGTATTTATAATTACAACTTGGCTGAGTTTATTAAAAACGGGTATGGTAAACATCTGTACGTTTCAGAAGCAGATGTAACATCATTCAGACACCTAGATGATTATAGTCCAAGGGAAAAACTTAAAATTGTCCTCAAAACATTTATCTTGCTTACCTATTACAAGTTATGCAAAGCAGGTATAGATAAAGTAAAAAATGGTCTATATCATAACCCAATGATGGTAACACTGGTTAATAGCATTACCGCGGAAGATTCAGACCTAAAAATGTTCTTTTATGAAATTGCCAAGGTTGCCAATAATTTTAAGCAGATAGACTTGATTGATGAAGCAAAAAGGGAAATCATCAGTGAATTTCAAACACAACATAAATACAAGTTTGAAACGGAATATATCAGATTTGACAAAAAAATCATTAAATCAATTACTTATGATTCCATTACCAAGAATGTATTTAACAGTGATAATCCGGGAAAGATAGAAGTAAAAAGGATTAAAAATAACAATCAGGAATTGGTTTTTAATCTACAGACAAGCACAACTCCCTTTGCCTTAATCAAAATTGGTGATGTTAAGGACTATGAAAAGTTCTTGCTAAATGAAAACTATGTGATGACCACGGATTTCGATGAAGAGAGTATCTTTGGAAACATAAACACAACTCATACGCATATAAACCTGCTTATGGGCTCCAGGGCGTTTTATGAGGGGTGGGATTCCAACCGTCCCAATCTTATTCTTTTCATCAATATCGGAGTGGGAACCGATGCGCATAAGTTTGTTTTGCAGTCTGTAGGCAGAGGTGTAAGAATTGAGCCCAAAAAAGATGTACGTAGAAGAGCAGAAAAGGTACTTGGTTCAGTTATAGATAAAAAGGTCTTTGATAAAACCAAGCAGAATATAGACGTTGTCGAGAGTTTGGTTGTAATGGGAACCAATCCCAAGAATGTAGAAGAAATCATCAAGAGTTTGGAAATTGAAGAGCCAAGCATTGTCTTGACTAATGAATTTGAAAAGAATAAAGCAATCAGCGATAAACCTCTCTTGGTTCCTGTTTTTGTGTCTACTGAGAATCTCTTGGCAGAGAGCAAACAATACTCGAAGTATCAAATTCATTTAGATGACCTAAACACCATTCAAAGCTATATTCTGCATCTGTCTGACAAGATACTTATCATAAAATTTAGGTGTCCAGTCACTATATTAAAACTCATTAAGGACGCTTTACAAGAGCCAGACAAGTATTTTGATACAGGTTTTAACAAAAAGATAGAAAATCCTGAGCGTATTATTGAAAACCTTATCGGATTCTATTCTTTGAAAAGCGAAGAGTTTGATACATACAGAGAGCTTAATGAGCAGGATATTGTCCATTTCAAACATATATCAATAACACATCGTGATTTATTTGATGAGTTAAAAGAGAAAGTTAATAAAGTAAAACAGTTTCAGTATTACGAGGATAAAAAAGAACAACTCATTCTTGACTTTGGCTCTGACCCAAGAACATTGACGTCAAAAATTGAAGAATTAAAAGATAATAGTATCATAGAATCTTCAATAAGACATGACAGTACAGAATATAGTATTAAGTACATTGCCCAGCACTATTACATTCCTCCAATTATCAGAAAAGATGGAGCAGATGAATTCATTAAGCATGTTATTAATGTTGAAAGCGAAAAGACATTTATAAATAAACTGCTGGCATCTATAAATGATGATAAATTAAAACAATTTGATTGGTGGTATTTTAGTAAACTTGACCAATATTATGATGAGGTTAAAATACCTTATTACAGTTCAATTGCCAACAATGTACTAAATTTTAAACCTGACTTTATCTTTTGGTTTCAAAAAGGAGATAAATATATTCTGTTGTTTGTTGATCCAAAAGGGACAGAACATACTGATGGAAGCAGAAAGATAAAAGGATTTATCGATGCCTTTACTAATGAAAAGCATCCTGATGGGATGTATGTATATAATGGCTTGAAAATTATTCCAAAACTATTGTTTTACAATACAAACGCTAATTCAGTTCCCTATTATAGAGAATATTGGTTTGATAACATATCTGAATTCATAGATAAGGTTTCCAAGTATTGAATAAAATTGTTGTTAACGCAGTTACTTGGGTTGTGCGATTATATGTAAGTTTGTTAGGTTGAATAGAAATTAAATTAACTAGCATTTGTCTCCCAATTGTTTTCTTTGCCAGCTTAGGCTTTTGTGTCAACTGAAAATCTGTTCTTAAAATAATCCACTTGTATAAATCCACTTCCTTTTGACCTAAATCAAGTGTCAGACAGAATGTTTAAGGATCAACATATCACATTAACATACAAGACAATTGCTTATGTTTCCTATATTAGTATCACTAAAATATTATTTGACAATATTAGCAAAACAGTTATATTGTAATCGGGGCTTGTTCTTTTCCAGTGTATAGAGTGCAGTAAATAGAAGTGCGCATCAGAGGTTTGAGTTTAGAAATATATGGAACGTCAGTTAAGAGATTTAGACCCATCGAATTCGAGGGGATTAAAACTACTGGTTACTTATCCTTTTTACCGATTTCGACAGTGCCTTTGAATTTGAAGGGTTTGGATATCTTGGCACCAAAACCTTCCACCTGTAGAGTGCCATCAACAACGTAGTTCATATCCTTCTTGACGAGGGCTTTGGACACTAGCAGGATGGAATTGAAGTTATTCAGACTAAAAACCAGTTCGCCATCGTAACTGACTACATTATCCTTGAAAAAGATAGGGTTCTTCAGTTTGCCTCTGCCGGCATATTTATCATTGACGTAGATATCGGCAGGGAAGTCCCACAGGATGAAGCTAAGCCCATAGGGATTGAACATCATAAACTTGACGGTCAGATCCGTTTCCTTGAGTCCGATGTCGGAAACGGAGGTTTTGATGACCTTAAACAAGTCCGGCGCTTTGGGCATATTCTTGATAGGTTCCAGTTTGGGGTCTTTGACCACCAGCTTTTTACCTTTGGAGGATTTTATAGTATCGGTATGAATAGTGGGCAATTCATATTCAGAAGGGATGGTGGGCAGGAGGTTTTCCAGAACTTTGGTAAAGTTTATCTCCTGCTTCTGTTCCAGATTAATCTGTTTGGAAATGCCAAATACCTTGGCAACTGCAGTGGCATTGACGGTGAACTCCACTTTTTTGGCGGACTGGCTGATGATTTTTGCCACTTTGCGAGTCTCCATT
>VGJH01000047.1 GCA_016867505.1 Candidatus Bathyarchaeota archaeon | reverse complement strand
TTATTGTATACAGCCTTAATGAATTCTACTTCAAGACGTGTTTCAGTCATTAATGTGGCTCCTTCAGCGATTTTTAAAATCCTTGAATAGATCTGGTCAACCTGATCTCTTTCTGGGGCTCTAATCAGGTACCAACTCCTAGCATAATCAGGAACCACATTAGGCTGACCTCCTCCTGCTTCGATAACATAATGTATACGGGCATCTTGAACAACATGTTCACGAAGAAAGTTTACACCAACATTCATTAACTCAACAGCATCTAAAGCACTTCTTCCCTGCTCTGGGCTCCCAGCTGCGTGACTAGTTTTTCCGTAAAAGTGAAACTTTACACTATTATTTGCTAAGCTGCTTTTTAATGAACCATAATTCATTGTTCCTGGATGATGGCTTAAAACTGCATCAACATTATTAAAGACACCATCACGAACCATCCAAGCTTTCCCACTTCCACTCTCTTCAGCTGGGCATCCATAGAACTTTATTGTACCGCCTAAGCCTTGTTGTTGAATAATATATTTAACAGCTAAAGCAGCTCCTAAAGCAGTAACTCCATGAATATTATGGCCACAACCATGCCCAATACCACCTTCAGTTACTGGTGATTTGTTGGGAAGCTTCTTCTGTGAAACCCCAATTAAAGCATCATATTCTGCCATGACTCCAATGATTGGATTACCTGCTCCATATGATGCAACAAAGGCAGTTGGCATTCCAGCAACTCCTCTCTCAAGTTTAAATCCATGTGACTCAAGTTCGTCGCTTAGCAGCTTAGCTGATTTATGCTCAATTAAACCTAGCTCTGCATAATCCCAAATTTTATCGCTGATTTCAATTAATCGATGTTTATTTTTCTCAACCCATTCAACAGCTGGAGTAATAACCTTCTCAGACAAAACACATCTCCGTATAATGGTTGAGGTTATTTTTAATACAAGCGATATTTGGCTAAAATTTCAATTGATTTCTTCAAAATCTTAAAAATATTTTTGCCATGATAGTTAAAATGAGGATAATTATATCAATTAAAATCCCCCAGCCATCGTCTTCGGAGTAATCTTCAGTAGGATATTGTACGTTATATATTCCATTCTCTAACGTGTAAGCTTTCCAATTACCATCATGGAAATCTGATGGAGTCCAGCCTACTGTATTATCATCTCCTGTCGCTTCAATCCAAATCCAGCCAGGTCCTCTAGAGTCTTCTGAGAGTTCCCAGTAAATATTTGCATTAGGGTAATTAGGCATCCAAATAAGTAAAGCACAATGTCCTGGAGCATCAACAATAGCTGTCTCTATCCCAGCAGCATCATAAATCGTTAAACAGAGGAATGCAACATCCTCACAATCACCAATAGCGGTTATGCCTTTATTCTCATTGAATGCGTGTGCCATTTCATCTGCATTCCATGCCCACTCTTCCTGTGCAACTCTATTCATGTAGACGTTATCTTCATCATATCCATATTCAGTCCATCTCTGGACATACGCTAAAATCGCATCTGCTATGGCAATATCATTAGAGTAAGAATTTCGAAATCTTTCACCAATTGCGAAAGCTAATTCTTTATTTTCTCCTAGTGTTTCTGACGACATAAAGGGGATGAAACCCTTTGCACCTTCAGCTGAGTCTCTAGTGATTCCCCAAGAATCATACCAGAATCCCTGCTTAAATGTGAAAGTTGGAGGAGTTGTATTACCACTAGGGTATGCGTTTACTTTAGGTAAATTGATTATTAATAAAAGTAAGATAATAAAATATTTTTTCTTTATTGACATTTTTATTATTTTACCCCAATGGTATACTAAGGCTCGCATATACGATTAGGCCAAGAAATATTTCATAACAGAAAAGGAATATTCCAATTGATACTGGGCTTTTATTTATGTCATCGAGATCGACATTGAATACTCTTAGTTTAGAGAAGATGTAGTAGAATATGCTTCCAAAGATAAAGCTCACTAATACGCTTAAAACTACTATTAAGAGTCGTTGTGTATTGAAGTATGGTCCAAGAAGAACTGATTGTGATAAAAAGAATGGATTAACCATTGATCCATATATCACGAGACCAGCGTAAATGAAAAATCCTCCAAGAAATAGGCTTGTTGCCATTGGGTCACCTTTAATGCTTTCAAACTCATTTATTTCAGTGGTTATGAAGGATAGCGCTCTAATTCCCAAGTAACCTAAAATTAAACATATAATGCTTGAAATTAAGGCACGAATAAACCATAGTGATAATGAAAACAGAAACTCAGATCCAATCATTCTGATTCAAACAAGATTATGAGCTCTAAGATATATCAATTATTTTCTTGTTTCTAAAACCATCTTATAATAATTTATTCATGTCATTACTTTTAAGTTGCGAATTCTAATAAAGTCTTGATGTCAGAAGATAAACAGCTTGATGAGATTAAACGGAGAATGCTTGAGAAAATGATTAGTCAATCACTTAAACCAAATATACTTCAGAATGGTGTTGTGAATATACTTACAGATGCAAATTTCGATCAAGCAATATCCAGTGTAAACTTACCAGTTTTAGTTGATTTCTGGGCAGAGTGGTGTATTCCATGTAAAATGATGGCGCCAATAATAGACACATTAGCACGAGAATACAGTGGTCGAGCATATTTTGCGAAAATTAATACAGATCAAAATAGAAGAACACAATCACGATTCGGAATAACTGGTATACCCAATTTTATTGTCATCAAGAATGGACAACAAGCAGGACAAGCAATTGGTTCGGTGGGGCGACAAGGCATTGAAAACTTAATCCGACCTCACCTAATTACTTAAATGAATTTTATTTTCATATATTGAATTAGTAATAACTTTCCGAATAAAGATAGTGAGACAAGTCTCTATTCAAAAAGTTAAAATTGGTATTATCTGAAAAAATTTTTTTATAGTCAGTTTTAAACATCTTTAGATAGAATATGATGTATGCATGTTACTGTTTTAGGATCAGCTGCTAATGGTGGTATTCCTCAATGGGATTGCTGTTGTTTAAATTGCACTGCTGCAAGGAATAATCAAAAATTAAGGAGAACTAGATCCTCTATCGCAATTTCCCTTAATGCTGAAGAATATGTCTTGGTTGATGCTGGTCCTGATTTGAAATTTCAATTGGAATCAGTTGGATTAATTCCCAAATTAAATGAGGCTGGTCCTAATTTCCGACAGAGTAGAATTAACGCAGTTTTACTTACTCATGGTCATGGTGATCATACTGTAGGAGTTGCTGAATTTTCAACTGGTAAGAGTTTTAATATACCTGTATACGGTCCCAGCGATTTAATTGAGTTATTATTTGGTGTAAATGGCAGGCTTAATTATTTTGGTGAACTTGGCAGGTTAGCGAAAGATTATGTTAAACCACGCATACTGACAGAGAATGAAGAGTTTTTTCTACTTGATGGTCTTAAAGTCGAAGGATTTCCAATCGATCACACTGATAAGCTTAGTGATGGACAATATTATCCTAGCAGAACTTTTGGATTTGAATTTATGATAGATGGGAAACGCCTAGTTTATACGCCTGATCTAGGAAAACTTTCAGACTCGTTAGTTAAGAAGTTAAATGGAGTTGATGTATTCTTCATGGATGCCACTTTTTGGTGGAATAATGAGTTAGATCGTGTTAGTGGAATAAAAAAAACCTCTTATGATTTAGGACATGTGCCTGTAGAAGAAAGCATGGAAATTTTAAAATCAATTGATATAGGTCAAATCATATACACGCACATCAATCATACTAATTCTTTAGCAGATCCTAACAGCATATATTCAAAAAAAGTTAAAGAAAATGGATTTAAATTAGCTTATGATGGAATGACATTTACTATTTAAATGTAAATTTGTTATGGAAGAATTGATAGCTTCATTTATTTTATTAACATGAATAATCTCTACAATGAATCTGATAAAAAAGCTTCAGACATTAACCCGAACATCATAATAGCTAACAATAAATTCGCATTAAGTTTAATTAAAGAAATTCAAAAAGAAGATCAAAATATTTTCTTATCTCCATTCAGCATATCATTAGCTCTTTCAATGATCTGTAATGGAGCAGAAGGATTAACCAGAGATATAATCCTCGATTCACTTTACTTAAATGGTTCAAGTCTTCAAACAATCAATGAAAATATTAAAAACTTACTTTTTTCTTTAGAAAATATTGATAATCAGGTTAATTTTTATCTCTCTAACTCGATTTGGAATAAGCCATATTTCTTTTATATTCGAGATGATCGATCTGGTTTAATTTTATTTATAGGGAAAATACTTAATCCCTCCTAAATTTTTTATGATAGTTTTAAAGATTATTTCTACATTGTTGAATAAATTCACTAATTTTATCAATATAATTATTTGAATTTACGTCATTTTTTCCATGAAGTTTAATCATTGATACTGGTTTATCCTTTAAACTATTGCTTATCTCTTCAAGAGATTTAAGATCTCTATCAAGTCCTGTGCTAAATAACGCTGTTTTTCTTAATTTTTCTTTGTTTTGCTCAATATATGTTCGAATTGGTGTAGAAATTGTTCCATTCCATATTGGGGTACCGATTATTACTAGATTATATTTACTTGGATCTTTGGCTGGTTGCTTAATATTTGTGAGGCTCTTTTGTCCAGCATCTTTTCCTGCCATTAACCAACCAATTGGTCCATCTCTATTCTTGAGGTCTATTATTTCCTCAATATCACAATCCAGATTATTGGCAATGTATTCAGCTAGTTTCTTTGTTGTTCCAGTTCTTGAATAGAATATTACTAATCCTTTTTTAATGCTCATTTATTTTCCCTTTTGTTAATATATGAAAAAAACTTCGTAATTTATTAACCTTGTAATAAAAGGTGAATTTTATTTATACGTATAATTTCTCTGGATCTTTAATTTTCCACCAAGCCCATAACGTAGTAATTACTAGACCAAATGCCATAACATAGAATGGGTATGTAGGATTAATTGTGTAGAGGTTTCCACCAATGTAAGAAGCTATGGCTTGAGGTATAAATAGAAGAATTCCCCCACCCCATGCTCCTCCTCTGATGTCAACAAAGAACATGCCCGCACCAATTGCTGATGTTACTCCTCCTCTACGTTCTCTTGGAGTATAATCAGCTAAGAGTGATTGGAATCCCAGCACGAGGAAAGCGTTAACGCATGCCATTAAAAGTACTAATAGAATAAGTTGATTATATTCTGTTATTCCTAAGAAAATATATTGGCATTAAAGGAGTGATTAATAAGGCTGGTTTTAGTAGTTTGCTTCTGCCAACACGGTCAAGGATTCTCCCAACAGGGTATGATACAATTAATCTAGCTGTTCCTGATATTGCTGATGTGAGTCCCCACCAATACGTTGAGATGCCAATGACTTCAGTTGCGTAAAGGATCCAGAAGGAACCTGCTATGCTGGCAAAAAAGATCTTAATAAGTTGAAGTATTGCTATGTCTCTAATTGGAGTTGGCATCCATCTCATTGTTTCGAAGAAACTTTTGTATGAGTCTTTTAATAATTTGGGAATATCTCTGAAATTAACTTGCTCTACATTTGATGGATCAAGGGTTTCCTTAAGTTTAACCCACCTTAGTATTGCTACAAGAATTCCTGCTCCAAAACCGAGTAAATATGTAAAATTCATGGCTTTAATTATACCTAGGGAATCGACTAAATATCCGCCAATATATGGTGAGATTATTCCTAATGCTCCGGGAACTGACATAGCAATAGCGAATCCTTGACTTCTTTGTCCTGCAGGTACCGAGTCAGCTTGTAAAACCGATAATATTGGGGAATAAAATAGTACCAAACTCTGGAAGAAACTTGCTATTGCTATAGTCTGCCAGTTTGGTGCAAAGGCGAAAGGTATGAAGCTTACAACATAAATTAATGTGGTTACTCCTCCAATTTTTACATGTCCAACTTTATCTGCGATGAAACCTCTTAGGGGGTATAGGAATAAACCAGCAATAGTTGCTACTGAACTAGTAAAACCAATATCTGCTGGAGAGCCTCCGAGTGTTTTAATATATATTGATAGATATGGTCGGGGGATATTTGCTGTAAACATCCAAATACACTGACAAACGACTAACCAAAACAGATTACCTCTTAGTATACCAATCCCAAACTCTTTCTTTTCTTCCGTGTTATCCGTCTCTTCTACCCTAAAAAATTAAATTCTTCAGTTTACATCTTGTTTTCCAATATAAGTTATTCTTTGATTAGACTAGGATTAACCATTTTAACTGACATTAAAGAAAATAAATTTATTATAAAAAATATCTTCAAAAGATCAACTTATCTGGATCTACTCAACATTTACACCGAATTTGAATAAAATCCATGATAAAGCAAAAACGACAATGCTTGTCATAAATATACTAAATATTCCGAAAGAGTCAGCAATGTATGCTGCTATCATAGGTGAGAAAGCTCCTACAACACTTCCTGGTAAAAAGTATAATGCATAACCAAGACCTCTTTGATTACTTGGGCTAAGTTTAGCAGTGATTGCAGAATTAGCTGCCATGCCAAGCGTGTTGAAGAAGCCATTTCCTATATAAAAAATAATGAATGCCCATGTTGAGGGTATCAAGAAAGCAAGTGAGAAACAAATTAGAGATAATAAAACAGTGTAGACTATCCACCTTTTCTCACCATACCTATCAGCAAAAATGCCTCCAATTGGAGCAGCTAATATTCCCATAAGACTGCTTACTCCAAAAATTAAACTGGTTAAAGCAAGTGAAAGGCCTCTGTTATTTACCAGCCATAAGCTCAAGAAAGTTGATGTCATTCCTCCTGCTATTGTTCTTAATGCTCCAAAAAGCAGGAACATTACTAAATTAGTTGAAAAAAGTTTTTCAGCTTGTTTTTTTGTTTTTTCGGTGTCTACTTTTATATCGGGTTCTTGGGTTTTTGAATATTTGATAAAGTATACCACTATTGCTCCGATTGATAGTGGAATGACCCATGCTAGATAGACTTGTCTCCAGCCGAAAGCAAGGATACCTACAAGGATGCTGATGCTTATTGGTCCTAAGGCCATACCAAGGGTGCCTCCTGCTCCATGAATGCCTAATGCTTTGCTTCTATCCTTTGGGTGGAATAAGAAAACAGTGTAGCTGTAACTTGCTGGATGATAAAATGTTGTGTTGATGTAGAGTAGGCTTACTGCTAAAATGAACATCCATGGATCCTGTGCAAATCCAGCGATTAATGCTCCAATTGCTGCAATAATGTTGCTGAATAAAATCATTCTTTTTGTACCAAATTTATCAGTTGCTAATCCAGCTGGAATACTTAGTATAGCAGCAGCTAAACTTGGAATGCTACTAATCAACCCTAATTGCTGATTCGTTAACGAAAACTCGACTTTAATAACAGGATATAACGCTGAATGCATCTGCTGAAAAGCATGAGCCATCGTATGGGTGAAAGTCATAACAAGAAGCCCATAATTTATTAAACCAAAATAGCCTTTAGACTTCTGCTCACCCATTTGCCTCACCTTTGAATAGAAAACAAACAGGCTATGATCTATATAAGCTACTAATATTATTATGATTTTTAATTTAAAATTAAAATTTTAATTATTTGTTGAGTATTTTATCCACCAAAAGCATTTTCCTTGAAAAATATTTTCTATGTTGATTTTTGAGTGTGTATTGAATATTGTGTAAAGTTCTTCTTTTGTGAAATAATTTTTTATAATTAGGTGTTTACTTCCATCGTTTAATGTGCGTAATCTGTAAGTGTTTTTGTCGTCTGCTTTTCTGATTAATTCTCCGCTTATTCTTTCAATGTATGAGTTATCAGATATGAATACTCTGGCATTAGGCTTCAATTTCTTATGCATTTGAATAATCCATTGATCAAGATTTTCTAATCTTACATGGCTTAACCAGAAGCTAGCTAATGAACCGGTGAAAGTTTTTTCTGGGTATTGGATATTATATGCGTCCATTATTTTGAATTCTGTTGGACACTTGTAGGTTTTATTTAGGGCGATATCAAGAACAGATTGATTGATGTCAATT
>VGJH01000046.1 GCA_016867505.1 Candidatus Bathyarchaeota archaeon | reverse complement strand
CATAATATCGACCTATTTCACGATTTGATCTTCTGCTAAAACAAGTTATATTAACAATTGTATCGTTAGGGATATCAATGTTGAATGATATTGATTTCAATTCTCTAGCATTAATTAAAGTACCTGATCTTGTATATGTTTGACCATTTGTTACTGAAATATAAGTATCAATGGTTAAACTAATAGATCCATAATTGTAGACCCATACAGTGAAGTTATTTGTTGCATCATTAAAATAAATTTTTTCAATTGTATACCTTTCAACAATGTTTTCGACTTCATCAATTACTTCCTCAATGTAATCATTTGCCATTAAGGAACCAGCATTCTTAGCATAAGCCCAAGCAACTGCACCAAGAGTAATAACAGCTGCTGTTAATATTATTGTAGCAATTACCGGTGAGAGCCCTCTTCTTTTTGTTTTTATACTCATCCTATAAACATCCCCTGAACATTCAAGTGTGATACAGCCCATACTCCTGCCATGGCAACTAAACTTTGAAAAATTGCGTGTTTAAATCCTGCTGAGACTCTGCCAGAAGTAATTTTGCCAGTCACTAAACCTAAGGTGTATGCGTGGAGTGCTAATGGTGTTAACAGTGTCTTGTATAATTCTACAGAAGGAACAGATACACCTTGACCTGCCATAGAAGTGAAAAATGATAAGAATAATACTGTGGTGCCAGTCAACATTGCAGCACCGATGTATGGTACAACTACCATTGGCATGAGTAGACTCTTCTTTTCATCCTCCAACCTTTTTGAAGATTCAGCGAAAGTAGCAAGAGATTCAAGACTCTCTACACTTCCTCCACCTACTTCTAAAGTATCAATCAAGAGGTAAATATTTACTAAGCCTAACCAATTTCTTACTTTTTCACTAAACTCTTCATATATTTTTCGAACTGGAAAACCCCAATTTAATTTCATATTAATTGATTTTAAGTGTTTTGAGAAACCTTTGTAATCTCGGTTTGTTAAGACATTGAAACACCTCTCAGGTGCAAGTCCACTTTTTCGAGTTTCAACAAGATCTCTAAGAAACATCGTTATTCCTTCCTGAGTGCTAATATCTCTTCCCATGAATATTTTATCAGCGATAACTCCAGGTATAGAAATGAGAATCAATACAACAGCTAGACCTATAGCTGGTTCTGTACCTTCAGAAAATCCAAGTACAACTCTTAGCCAAATTACGAAATCATAAAGAGAAGGAACCATTAATAGGGATTTATCAAAAAATGAAATTACCATTTGTGTTGCTAAAAATCCACCTATGGGTAAAGCTGCTAAAAATGGAATGTATGTCCTAAAGTTGGATATGGGATAACTGATTTGTAAGGTATCTCCTGCATAAATGAAAACCAATGATAAGAATGGCATAAATACAAATGAAAAAAGGAAAAATTGACCAGAAGACATACTTAATCCTGCTTGTGGAAGACTTATTCCTATTACAAAGATTAAAAATATGCCTAGGACGCCTAAAATACCAATTATTGTATAAGTTTCCATCAGCATACCCATACTTTCGCCTATGGATTTTACTCGAACGGATAAATTTTTGAACATATTTTCAGTTTGGTTGTATAGGTAGTGGTTTGTATCTCCTCCACTTCGAAGTGTTGAAGCATATCCAAGGAGGAGTTCTTTGTATTCATCTATACTAACTTTTTTTGCTGCAAGCTCCATAGCGGAAACTGGATCTAATCCTTTTGAAAGAGCTATAGTTTCTATTCGTTCAACCTCATTCCTCATATTAGGTAAAAGATCCATATTGCCTAATCTCATGAGGCTATCATATGGAGACAATCCTCCACTTGCCATTACACTAATATACATTGAGGCATAAGGGATCTCTGCTTTTAATCCAGAAATCCTATTTGAAGCCGCAGTCTTAGGCATGATAAGCCCGATAAAAATTATTGCTAAGGGCAATAACAAGGATAAGGGAATAATAAATAATCCATTCATGGGCATGCTCTCCAAATTTGGCCATCTACCAGCTAAATATACGATGGTTAATAGAATCGGTACAATTAGACTAGCAAAAGCAAAAAAACCAATTACACTAAAATAAACTTCAGGATGAACCCTCATATTTGCTGCATCAAGATCATCTTCAGTTGTCTTAAAGAAGTTAGATAATTTTGCGCCTATATTTGAAAATTTTGAAAAGCATAAGTCACGGAAGTTCAATCCTTATTATCACCAATACCATCTATTTTCTGTAAGCCTATTTCAGAGCCATTAATATTAGGCGTAGTTGAATCAAGTTCAGATATTACTTCAGTTTTTTGTTGATCTAATGTATCAATACTCTCAATATCAGCATCGACTGATTCATCTCCACAAACTTTTGTACCATCGTCACATAGATATGATAAGATTTTGAAAGATACTTCTTTTTGGTCACGGATTTCTGCTTTTAGTAAATCTTTTATGAATTGTTCACGTTTATCAAATTCTTCTATTATTGTCTCTAAAGGCATCCCACTGACTTGAGCTACTTTTCTTAATAGTAGACTATCTTCAATCTTGGTCATGAAAGTGTCTGTACTTGGTTCCCATTTTGAGATTTCACGGTATTTTTCATGATCTTCAATCTCCCATATCGTTCGGATTCTTCTACCAAACTTGACTATTCCTTCATTATTTGGTATCTTTACTCTTTGAATGTGTAATGCGCTGTTCATCAAAGGAATATATACTTCAGCAACATTCATTGGGGGTGAAGTCAATCTTTTAATCGCACTATCGAGGCTATCTGCATGCATTGTACATAGACCACCGTGTCCAGTTGCTAAAGCCTGGAATAGTGTATATGCTTCTTCTCCACGAACTTCTCCGACAATAATGTAGTCTGGCCTATAACGTAGGCTAACTTTAATCAAATCGAATAAAGTGATGTTTTTTGCTGAATCACTTCCTAACTGGAAACTTTGCCTTGTATTTAATTGAGTCCAGTTTGTTGCAGGTGGACTAAGTTCAGGGACTTCTTCAACTGTAACAATTTTATCATTCCCTGACATTAAACTCAAGATACCGTTAAGCATGCTTGTTTTTCCTGCGCCAGTTCCACCAAGAATCATGAAACTCATCTTATACTCTAAAATCATCCAGAAGTATGCAGCCATTCTCTCGTTTAATGTGCCAAGTTTAATCAGATCGATTATGCTTAATGGATCTGCTCTAAACTTCCTAATACAGAATGTGCTACCTTTAGTTGATACTTCCTTCATGAATGTAGCAGCTAATCGATGCTTCTCAGGAAGCATACCATCTAGTAAAGGCTGAGCACTAGAGATGTGTTTAGTGCTCTTATGAGCCAATTTAATAATAAAATCGTTTAAGATTTGAGCATCTGTAAATTTCATGTTAGTTGGGATGCTTTCATAATTTCTGTGCCAAACATAAACAGGTGAATTTAATCCGTTGCAACTAATGTCTTCTATCTGAGGATCATGCATAACAGCATCTAATGGGCCATACCCAGCAAGATCTCTGACAACATAATAGAAGATCTTATCCCAACTCCTATCATTAAGAGTGCCTAAAGACTTTTCATATTTAGTCACAAGTAATTTAGCTTGACTTAAAACATATTTTTCGGGAGCAATATCCTCCTCTGTTGGAGGTTCCAACTCCTTACTAAGAATTTTAATTAATTTTTGAAAAACCTCATTCTCGTTAAAATCAAGAGGCTCTTCAATAGCATAATAATATAATCCCTCACCAAGATCATCAGACTTAAAAATATTAATCTTCGAAAATGGCTCCTTAATGTAATAATCATCAACAATATGATATTCAGGCTTAGGTTTCTCGATCACAATGCCAATATCTTCGAACTCTTTCTGAGTACGATTAAATAATTTCTCTAAAAACCCGACTTTCTTTACTTCAAATTTTTGATTCTCTTCTACCTGGTAGTTTTCTTCGGGTTTTTTTTCAATAACTTCAGGTATAATATCTTCGACTTTTTGGTTTTTCTTCCGGATTTTTTCTAACAGCCCCATTTTAACCACCAGATTATTTTGAATATGAAAAAAAGGAGAGAAAATATTTGAGCAATTTTACACTAGCTCAATAAGTTTCAGATAGTCCATTCCGCCAGCACTATGGAACTTAACATTTAAAGTAGTACCAGCACTATAGCTCTTGTAAGTATTCGAGATATATAATATAACTGTTGCATTTGCACCACTACTCATTGATAATCCAGTTGTGCTACTGAAATCTGCTACAGCTTGTCCAGGAACAACAGCTATAGCGGAATCATCATAAATTACTTCAAAATCGTTAATGAATACATTTTTTAAAGTTGCTTGAGCTGTACCAGTATTTTTAAGCTTTAATGTAATATTCCATCCACCAGTATCTGCTTGACATACTGCTGAGCTTACTTCGACTTTTTCGAATTTTGTGTACTGGCTTGAGATGCCTCCCATCCAGTAGGCGACAGCGACTGATATTGTGATCGCAACTGCTACGAGTATGACTGTTGCGATGACGGGACTAACTGCTTTACGATTTTTAAACATTTTATTATGTTTTCTCCTTCCTAACATTATTTAGGCGTACTAACAGCAGCTCTGAATATTATAAATAGATTATCGAATTAGAATATGATGTTAGTAATCCATAATTTATTAACATAAAATGAGCAAAAGATGGGTAGAAAAGATGATTAAATTGAGTGATAATAATACATATCAGAAAAGTATGCCAATAATAGGTACTAGATGCAGTACCATCAAGAGTGGAGCAAGACGTTTCATACAGATCTTGTCAACAAGTAACGGATCCCTCCACTTGGTTATCAAAGGATATAGAGCAAGCATCCAAGCTGACATAACAATTGAAATCAAAATTGGTACAGCTAAATTGAATCCAAGATTAAAGTATCCAACGTAAGCGGATAATATTATAGCTATTGAAGTAACAAGAGCAATCCTTACAGTGAAAGCTGGCCCAATTACTACTGGAACTGATTTTACTCCAACAGCTGCATCGCCACTGATATCGCGTATATCGAGGACTGCAGGGTTTATCATGTATATTAGTATATTAATGAATGCATAGTAAAAGTTCATAATTAAAAGTTCACCAGTTACAAAGGCACCGGATAATCCAATTATTAGTACACCCAATGTAGTAACTACGTTTTTCACCATGAATCTTTTCTTCAATTTGAATGGTTCAGCTGAATAGAAATAACCCAAGATTAAAAATGCAATATTAGTTAAAAGAACTTTCATATTGATGAAATAAGAGACAGTTAATCCCATTATTGTGAATAAAGCAATAAAAGATAACAGCTCTTTGCCTGTAATTAATCCACTGCCAAACGGTCTTGAAGCGGGACCGTTGTTTCCTAATTCACGGTTTTTCAGATCGTCTTTAAGGTCTGTGTAATCATTAAACCAGTAAACAGCATAAGAAACTGAAAAAGCAGTTAATATGATCTTAAGTAAATCATACATATTTGGTGCTAAATGTGTAACAATCAACAAGTTGATAACTGCTGGAACTACGAATCCAGGAACTACAACGAATCTTGATTTCAAACACATCAAAAACTTAACAATTATGTTTCTTTCGGACAATTTTATTTCACCGAATATTGTATTGTCTCATCTTTTGAAAACAACCAATGGATTGTTAATATATATTAATAGTATATAAGATTTGTGTTACTGAACAATGTTTAGAAAAATAATTAAAAATATTTAATTAATACTTTATTCATAGCATAATTAAAATACTTTACTATAATATTAATACAGAATACACTTAAATATGTTAATTGTGTTGATAAAGCATATTCTATAACAATCTTACTGACTAATTTTAACATTACGAATGGCCATATTCTTTAATTAGCTGAAATCCTACCGTATATCGGATAAAAACGAGGAAATAATCTTGAGCTCTAATGAGAAAATTGATGTAATCGATTTCATCATAAATATATTAAAAGAACATGAAAAAAGTCTTGATACTCAAATTGCTAGAATGGAAGATATATTAAATAATAAAAACATTTCAACTAAGAGTGAAAAATCAATACCTTCAGATAAAGAAAGAATCATTAGAGTAGATATTAAAAACTGGAATGAATATCAAGAAAAAACGAATAAACCAGAGATTGCTTCATTTGATATTATTAACGATGAATTTATTGTTAATGCTATTAAAAGGAACATTTTGTATTATTACAATGAATCAATATCTGAAGTAACTATGACAATAGAAAAGAATGTTGATAAAATTAATATTAGAGGTATTGAAGTTAAAAAAATTGAGGATCACCCAATTATCTCTAATGGTAGGTTAAATTGTGGCCTTATGTTGAAACCAGTAAAAACTGAATTTAATACCCCTGAAAATAACATTATTCAAAAAATAACCTACCACATAGATGTTGAAGAGACACGCAAGTGGTTATCTCAGAAATTAAATATTGATAAAGATTCAGTGATTAATGGAAAAATTAGTATTGGCTAGATCTAGCTAATTGAGGTTTCTCAATCTCCATTAGATCCTTAGCTCTGTTAAAGTATTTGAGAACATTATCCCCTTTCTCAGTTAATCGATATGCTTTCTTTGTTCGTTTATCTCCCTCAAGAAGCGAGTATTCCTCAATGAGTCCCTGATTGCACATCGTTTCAAGAATATATTTCAGTGGCTTCCAAGAAAGATTAGCCCCATACATTATTCTGGTGGGTATAATTGTGCCAGTCTTAATTTCGGTTAGAATATCAATATATATTTCGAATTTAGATCTTCTGGCAGACATCCTTTTTTCGCAAACAACAGTACACCTATTTCACATATTTAACTATGTATGTCATAAAATTACACACATTACATTACCAATCAATAATAATAATCAGTATGCTTAAAAGAGATAGTTATTGTCTATTTGAAGATTCTAAACAAAAATTAGTTAAATACTAATAAATTTTATAATAATCACATTAATTGATATTTACCTATAAAATTTTTTAAAATATAAATAGCATAGTATAAATAGAGAACACATTAAAAAAATCTTTAAAAATTGTTTATTTAAATTAAAAATACTGATGTTAAAATTAAGAGAATTATCATTATAAAGCAATTATGTAAAAAAATTACTGGTTTTAATGCTTAAAACTAGTTAATTTATTAAAATTCTTTATACATTTTTTCAAATAATATGTTATGCGTTTTAATTAATGAGTTGTGATTTGTCCAGAGAGCATTTAGACCCGAGGAGTCATCATTTAATAAAATTAAAAGATCATTATCCGAAACGACAAAACCGTTTAATTTTAACTCATTCAAATAGGTGCAACTAATTACTCGGGTATTAATTTTATCAATAATAAATCGTGAATTTATTGTATCATTAGTTATGAGTTTAATTTCTAATTTATTCTTCTTATTTTTTTCTTCAATTTTCTCAAATAATTGATGATTAAATAGCCAAATTAAGTCTTTATCAGCCATTAAAATTTTATATTCACTGCCGGTTCGCTCTAAAAATTCGAAAAGTTTGGTGATAATTCTTTTCTTTCCTTCAAGAATCTGAATTTTCTCTGCCTTATTATCGTCAACAAATATTTTTGGTATATTGTCCCATACTTCAAGAATGTTTTCTTTAGTAAATTCCATGTTTTTAATATTAATTTTTTCTTCAGAAATCATGTTGTCAAGTGCTTTCTCAATTTCAATAGCACAAAATTTATAGGGCTTCTCTAAAGTTCTGCAAATTAAACCTTTTTCTTCTAAGTTTTTTAACAAAATATAAACTTCTGATCGTTGAATATTGAGGCTTTGATTAATTTCATAAACTTTTTTGGGGCCTAATTGGCTTAAGTACAGGAATATTTTAATTTCTTTATTATTTAATTTATAATTTGACAAGTATTGAAAAATTTCTTGATAGTTAGGATTTGATTCTTTAAAATTTCTATGATCATTTTTAGAAACATCTGGATGTACTGTGTAATTACTTAATTGCATATCACTATCGGAAATATGAGTTTAAGAACCAATAAAAGATAATTATGGTGCCAAAATATGTATCAAAAATACATTACTCCTAGAAACTTTATTCTAG
>VGJH01000045.1 GCA_016867505.1 Candidatus Bathyarchaeota archaeon | reverse complement strand
AGAGAACCTCAAACTCCCTTCGAGGTTAAGGTTGAAGCAGATATTGATAGAGTTGACATGAAAGATTTGGAGAGAAGATTAGCTAAATTGTTGAAAGAAGAAGCTAGGAGACGTGGCATAATTTAATGAGCATTGAATTAGATAAAATGAAATTAGTAGAGCATATCAGGGACAAAGACACTGGAGCCACTAAAACCCTGAAAAGTATCTACAACATCTCAATCAATGATAAAAGAAGGGTTGTGGAGCTCAAGATCCTTGGAATGCAGGGGGGAGTACTCCAAGACTTCGGTAGAAATCCAGTAGTTATTTCTTTTGAGGGAATTATCTTTGGCGAAAACTCAAAAGTAGAATTAGAGACTCTTCGATCGAAATATAAGCAGGGTAAAGCCCTTGATTTCCTATCCAACATCTCAGGAATCGCAGAGATCACTCAAGCACTCATCGAAGAGTTCATTGTCGATGACATCAGCACGGGTCTAAACCGGTATCACTACCTCATGAGATTAAAAGAATACGTTCCCCCACCAGAAGAAGAGGAATCACCTGACCAAGATGAGGAGGCAAAAGATGAAGCAGAGGATAAGGCTGATGATGCTAAAGACTCAATAAACATGGTTGTAGGAAAAGTCGTTAACGCTGAAGGTAATCCATTAAAAGACGTTGATGTTAAAGTCACCTATGATGGCGGTGAATTGACTCTTAAAACAGATGAAAAAGGAGTCTATAAGAAAGATGATCTTGAACCCGGAATATACACTGTAACAGTTGATGCCCCTGGATACAAGGGTGTTAAAAGAGAAGTTGAGATAAAATCAAAAGATAAGGAAAATAATCAGAGTTAAACCACATAATCGTATTTTTCCAAGGCTTTGACTCTATAAATATTTAACATATAACAAAGATTATTTAACCAATGTTAAGGCCATCATATAAGGTAGAAATCGGTTCAGACACTTACGAGTTAGGTCCAAGAAGCCCGCTGTTGAGTATTTACACTGATTCAAGCATGGATGTTTCTAGTTGCAGCATATTGAAGCTTAATGATACGCAAAAGACACAGAACATTAAACAAGGAGACAAATTATCAATAAAAATTGGCTACGAGGATAAACTGAAGCTTGTTTTTAATGGCATTATAGTAGATGTTGGACCAGATCTAACTAAAATCCTTTCAATATTATCTTTTGATTCAATGAAATTTTTGATTGAAAAACGGATCAATAAGGTGTATGAAAATCAGACAGCGGGGAAAATTGTTGAGGACCTAGTATCAGCGTCAGGAATAAAAGTTAAAGAAGCCTCGGATGGTCTTAGTTTTCCATATTATTTTGTGGATGATAAAAAAATTGTATTTCATCATATTATGGATCTAGCTAAAAAATGTGGTTTCGATTTTTACTTGAACACAGATAACGAAGCAATTTTCAAGCAATATGAGAGAAGTAAACCAAAAATCTATGAATATGCTAAAAACATAATCAATGCGGAACTTTTTGAAGTAGAACCAAGCTTTACAGGAGTCACGGTTCAAGGGGAAAGCCCGTCTAGCTTTAAAGGCGCTGACACTGCTCATTGGTTGAGTAAATCTAAAGTTGAGGGAATTAAAGGCGAAGGCACTCAGAGGGTTCTAAGAGATCCAGTAATAAGAGACAAGGATACTGCAGATAAGGTTGCAGAAGCAATACAAAGAGAATCAACAAGAATCTTAGAAGGATACATAACAGTTGTTGGAGACACAGGTGTCGAGATCGGGGATACGATCGAGATTAAAGGCATGGACAACAAAAAAATGAACGGAGAGTTTCAAGTAAGAGGAGTAAATTATATTCTAAGCGATAGAGAAGGGTTCACAACAAGAATTTATTGGAGGAAATGAAAATGTCTGGATTAGTAGATGTTATTCAAAAAATTGTTGAGAAGGAATTATCAAAACTCTACATCGCAGAGCTTGGTATAGTTACATCAATTTTCCCCCATGAATCTGATTCAGATAAGAACAACTATGAATGCAATGTTAAGCTGAAGAATGGCGAGTTAGAGCTGCGTAAGGTTCCAGTGGCAACTCAGCACATTGGGATGGCTTACATCCCCAAAGTTGGGGACCTTGTATTAATCAACTTCATCGATGGAAACATTAATGCACCAATAATTGTAGGTAGATTATACAACGATGAGGATAGGCCTCCACTTAGCAAAGGTGAAGAAGTAGTTTATGTTCCACCTTATTCCCAAAACTCGGATTTACGGAGAGTATACATCAAACTTCCAAGTGGCTTGGCACTAACAATGAAAGATGATTCAGTGTACCTTGAAGCAGGAAATACTAACGTAGAGGTTAAAATTAATGGTGATGTAGTTATCAATTCTAAAGAAAAAATGGTAATTAATACTGAAAGCGATTTCACAATTAAGGGAGACAAAATTAAAATCGAAAGTTCAGGAGAAATGGAGCTTAAAAGTGGTGGTAATTTAAAATTAAAAGTTGGTGGTGATTTAAATGCTGAACCTGATGGTAATACAAAAATTGCTACCGCGGGAAAAATGGAAATAACTTCGAGTAGTATGGGAAAACTTGAATCTGGTGGCATACTTGAGATTAAAGGATCAATGGTGAAAATTAACTAGGGTGATTGAATGCCAACTGCTGCTAAACAAGGTGACATGATCGTCAGTGTGGATATACATATAGTAATGGTACCTAGTCCTAGTGGGCCGGTGCCCACACCTTTACCACATCCATTTAACGGAATGTTAAATGGAAACTTATCTTCAAATGTTTTAATTAATAATATGGCAGCAGCAACTGTCGGAAGTACTGCAGATAATTTCCCACCACATATACCTACCCCTCCAGGAACAATGTTTCAAAAACCTCCAACAAATAAAGCAACAATTATGATGGGAAGCCCGACAGTTTTTATCAATAATAAACCTGCTGCAAGGATGGGGGATATAGTATCAACGTGTGCTGACCCAATTGATTCACCCACAGGCCAGCTAATTGCTGTCGGAAATGTTATAATAGGGTGACTTGAAAGTAGGAATTTAGAGATGTCTCAAGAACAACTCGGTAAGGACATTAAGCTTGTCGAGAAGGAAGAAGGAATAGATATCGCCATAACTCCGTATGGTGATTTAGATGTTGTTTCAGGAGATTTTAATCTAGGCCAATCCCTGATCAATAAGCTTCGCACAAGCAGAGGTGAGTTGGGTAATCTTGGTCACAGGATCTATGGTTCACGACTTCATGAGTTAATTGGTGAACCCAATAATGAGAGGACCAAAGAACTCATCAGATCCTATGTTAGGGAAGCCTTGCTTCAGGATCCACGCATTAGAGAGATCACTTACCTAAGTCTTGAGACCTATAAGGATAATCTTAATCGAATTGATATCAAAGCAACAATAACACCCATCACGGGTACTAGCTTACTTAATATTGTTTTCCCGTTTTATTTGGAGGTGGCGTCATGAGTTTTACTAGAAGAACCTATAATGAGGTTATAGAAAACATTCTGTCTCAAATTACTAAAGGTGTTATCAACGAGAAGTTCATAGCTAACACCAGCCAGACAAAATACAAGTTCGTTAACACGCCAGTAAAGGACATTGTTAAAGTCACAGGCATCCGCAACGGTGTACAGATCATCTTCAATAAGGAAATTGATTACAAGCTCTCCGGCGACATGATTGAGTGGACGCAAAATGGTGAAAAACCAGATGATAAAACACCATTTTTCGTTAATTACCTGATTGGTGGAGTGACAAACATCACCGACGCTAACCCAGGAAGCGTAATAAGAACAATCGTTGAAGCGGTGGGGCGAGAACTAGATTTTCTATATGCTCAAATGAACTATATGTACTTAAGTGGTTACGTTGATACAGCAACAGGGAGTGCTCTCGATCTAGTTGTTTCACTTTTAGGAATAATCAGAAAACAAGCTGAGCCTGCAACAGGTTTAGTGACCTTCGGAAGAAACACTGAACCAGGCACATTAAATGTAGCAACTGAAACTCATCTTTATGACAAAAGAATAATTAAATTGAATAAATCACCGATAAAAAAAATAACGAAGGTTGAAGGCACAGCATCTGGTAAAACAACTTTATTTAAGGATCTGGAAGATTTTACTTTAAGAGAAGACTCAATTGTCTGGATTGAGTCAGGTAAAAACCCTGACAATGACTCCACATTCTATGTAGATTATGTGACTGAGGAACAGATAATTATTCCAGTTGGATCTCGTGTTTCAACCTATACCAGAAAAGCTGAAGAAGCAAAGGTATTCACAACTCTTGAAGAAAAAATACTCGTGAAAACTCCAGAAGGTAGATGGGAAGCAGATGTTCCAGTAAAGTCAAACATTCCAGGAATAAATGGCAACGTATATGCAGGCAGCTTAAGTATGATGCCTCAGCCACTTGTCGGTGTTGAATACGTTATAAACAGAAGCGACATACTTTCCGGAACCGATATAGAAACAGATGAAGACTTGAGAGTAAGAGTAAAACACGCCCTTGAAGTAGCTGGAAAAGCTACTATGACCTCAATTGAGTCAGGCATAAAAGGCATTGAAGGAGTCTCATCAGTTTTGATAGAAGAGATGCCTGATGGAGTCCCAGGTATAATCCGGGTAATTGTTCAAGGTGGCTCTGAAGTAGTTATTAACAATGTCATTGAAAATACTAGAGCTGCTGGCATCAAAGTAGAGATGCAAAGACCAAAAACAGTTAACGTTAATCTAAAAATCTTAGCAGTGATAAGGGCTGGGGCTGATGAAGCAAAAGCAACAAGAGAACTAGAGTCAAATATACGCTCTTATTTCTCTGCTCTTGACATCGGTGAGGATCTTGTTTATAACCGAATAATATCCTCTGCATTTTCAGTTAAGGAAATTTATGATGTTGAGGAGATGGAACTATCCATTTATAGAGAGAAAGAAGAGCCAATGGTCATTCAAGGTAATGTGGCTATAAAACCGGAAGAGATTGTCTTAATTAGAGAAGTATCCATTTCCACCAAGAGAGCTCCCAGAGGTAGTTAATTTGGAGAGGACAAATCGGATTCTAGAGAGTCTTCCAGACTACTTCACCGTATGGGACACTGAATCCAACATTTACAAATTCATGACAGCTCTTGGTAAACAAATCGATGAAGCAGAGAAAGAATTAACACTCATAATGCGTTCACATTGGGTTGATAAAGCCAACCTAGAAGACCTAGATAAGATTGGCTCATTATTTAACATGCCCCGTAAAAACAATGAACAAGATCAAGAATATCGAAGCAGATTAAAAAGAGCCATCATCGAGTATCAGGGAGGAGGCACAAAAAACGCAATTCTTACAACAGTTAATCAAGAACTTGGCCTTCCCCAAAACTCACTTATAGAATTAATTGAGAATCCACCAAAAGAAGTCATTAAAGAGCATATCGTAAATTCTGGGGATATCTGGGAGATGTCCAGCGAAAGCATCTTTGACACTGAGCCAATAATCGAACTTAGTATACATTCAGAACATGATAAAATTGAGAATCCCTCAATAACAAACCTTGAAACAAATGAAGTAATAACTTATAATGGAATAATTAAGAAAGGCCAAACAATAAAACTGGAGAAAGGAACTAAAAAGAAAAACGATGAAAAGAATCCACCAAAAGTGCTCCGCAAGAAACACCTTTGGTCATACAAGGAACCTATAAGTAAAGAAATTGGTGTCTTTGACTCATCAGTATTCGACGAGTCAAAGTTTGCTGTGGGTATTCCCACCATTAAAATTGGTTTTAAATGGGTAGCTAACACACCAGCTACCTTCGAGTTGCGTATACCTGAGAAAGTTATTCCACTCGGCAAAGAATTCAAAAGCATTCAAGACACAGTATATGCAATTAAAGCAAGTGGTGTGACAGCTATAATTAATTTAGTTAAGGAGTGAGTTGATTGGTAAAATTTGAGCCTATAAAGAAAAAGCCAGGAGAATTAATCAAATCAGAGGATTGGAACAAGGTTCAGGAAGATGTCCAAGAAGATCTGACAAAAATTGAACAAGAGCTCCAGATCCTCAGAGACTACATCAATAACATGGCAAAAAGTGTTACACTAATCAACATGGATAGTCCCACAGGAAAATCGTACAGACTTGACGAAGAGTTACCTGGCGAGGTTGGAAGCTATGCGACAAGTGTCTTAGGTTACATCACTCGTCAGTGGGTTTCAGAAAAAGGCAAACCAGGTGAAATATGTAAATTTGGTATATTAGACTTCTTCGACTTATTCTATTACTGGAGTGGAGCAGAGGGAGGAGAACAACCGATGCTTGAAATTGCATTAGAATATGTCGATGGAAGCTCACATGTAATAAGCGACATATTCATAAACGAATCATTGGAGCTGAAAGTAAGGAATACAAAAAACCCATATATGGAATACTTACTAGCCCCGAATGAAAAAGTCTGGTACAAGTATCAAGTGGTGAACCCTAACACCGACAAAGAAGTTAGGTACATATCATTTAAGAACACGAAAGCGGAAAGTGCTCCAAGAATTGCAAATGTAATCCAACACGTAGCAAGAATTAGACCAGTAAAAAGGTAACACCCAATTTCTATTTCACATTATCCGGAAAATTGAAGTTTTTTTCACAAACATGCTATTCTATAAACACTCCAAGTGAAGATTAAATGGATCAAAAAGAAATCACCATCCCTAAGATAAGCCCAAACGTGATTGAGAGCGTAAGGTTTGTTTCACAAGATGGCAGACTCATTAATCAAAGACAATACACTCATTCACTTCAAGGTAATAATATCGAAGATAGCACAGACGATGACGGATGTCTGAAGGAAAAATTATTCCCAAGCGGAACAGGAAAAGCAACACTAAAAAACTCGTAGAAGACGAAGACTCAAACTCTGAAGATAATCCCGGACCTTTCTCACCATTTGAACTCAGGAATAAGGCTGATGGAGGTGAAGGCCCAATAAGAAGAGGCGATTCTAGGAGCGACATTGTTGAAAAACTTTAAAAAATGTTGAAAGCATTAAATTACCCCTTAGGCAACTCTGGACCAAACCAGGATGGAGTCGACGGCGATTTTGGGAGTAACACCGAGAAATCAGTGAAACTGTTTCAATCAACTTACAAAGACTGGGATGATCAACCACTAGAAAAAGACGCAAAAATTGGACCTAGAGCTGGAGACTCATTGAATAGAGCAATGATAGGTTTATGGTATGATAAATATGAGACTCCTCTTGAGCTTACAACAGAGTTTAAGCTAATAACAATTATTGAAAAGCTCGCAGTCACTGAAGGTATAGAAATTTAGTTGAAATTGAAGGATTATTAAATTTAATAGCATAATTTAAGTAAGAAAATTGTTTTAAGTCATAAGAGTAAGTTAAACTGTGATTTTATCAGAGTTGATGATGCTTGAGCAAGACAGAGGTCAAAGTCTCTGATGTTGGACCAATCGTGATAGATAGTTTAAGAATAGTATATGAGAACTGGAATTCAGCTGCTGAAAGAGAATATAAATTAGAATTAGAGGAAGGAGAAGGTTCCGAAGGGGTAACCGATGAAGATGGTTTCATACCAGATAAAAATTTCCCTGCTGGCGCTGGAAAAATCACAGTCAACCCAATAAACGAAATAGAAGAGACGGAATACGAAAGTAACTCAGGACCTTTACCAGTACTTGAACTTCGAGATAAAAAAGACGGAGGCGAGGGACCCATTTCAACAGATGATGAACGCCAAGACTTGATTGACCAATTAAAAGCTGCATTCACTGCCCTTGGTTACATTGAAGAAAGTTCCGAAGAAGAAGATCCTTACGCAGATTTCGATGAAGTACTAGATAAAGCAATAAAGCAATTCCAAGCAACCAACAAAGACTGGGATAGTCAGGTGTTGGCTAAAACAGGTAAAGTTGATCCCAAAACAGCTGACTCAATAAACCGTCTACTGGTTGGTGTCTGGTACGACTCATACGAGACTCCACTGGAACTAACTGAAGGCTTTAAGGTGATAACAGTCTGTGAAAAAGCTGCTTCAGAAGGAGTAGAAATTTAGGTGAAACAACTTGGATCAACAAGAAAATAATAATCAAGAAGAAAATATTGTAGCCAT
>VGJH01000044.1 GCA_016867505.1 Candidatus Bathyarchaeota archaeon | reverse complement strand
CAGTGACCTTGAAAATGGTGAACGAGTCTGTGGTAACTGCGGACTGGTGTTGGAAGATGATATCGTAGATCGAGGACCCGAGTGGAGAGCTTTCACAACAACTGAGAAAGATAATCGCAGTAGAGCGGGATTAGGTTCTTCTTTAACACTTTTTGATAAGGGCTTATCAACTGTGTTTAAGGGAGACAGGGATGCTTCTGGAAAGCGTTTGAATAGTCAAATAATTAACAGAATGGATCGTTTAAGAAAATATGATAATCGCTCAAAATTTGATGAAACATGGAGACGAAACCTTAGCATCGCTATGGCTGAACTTGATAGAATGAGTGTTAATTTGCATATACCTCAAAACGTGAAAGAGCAAGCAGCTGCAATTTACAGAAAAGCATTAAAGAAAGATCTTATCAGAGGGCGCTCTATTGACGCTTTTGTTGCAGCTTCAATTTATGCTGCTTGCAGAGCAACGGAAGTGCCAAGGCCACTGAAGAAAATATCTCAGGAGAGTACCAGAGAACACTCTGAAGTTGCACGAACATACAGGCTACTAATTCGTGAACTGGGCTTAAGGATGCCGGTAGATGATCCTACTAAATTTATTCCAAGTATTGCATCGAGGTTGAAGTTAAAACGTATCACTGAAGAGTATGCAATTGGTATATTAAAAAAGGCAAAAATTAAACAGGAATTGACTGGAAAAGACCCACGAGGTCTAGCTGCAGCAGCACTGTATATGGCTTGCTTAGAGAAAAAAGAGAAAAGAATTCAAAAAGACGTGGCAATGGCTGCTGGAACCACTGAAGTCACACTACGTAACAGGCTGCGAGGATTAGAGAACTCTCTAAGTGATCTGAATATAAGAATCATCGCCGAAACTCCTACAATATCTTCAATAACGCAGTGAAATTTTCTATATCTTTTTTAAACCTTCTTCCTAATAGATTAGGATTACAATGAACAAATTAGACGGTTTAGAAGAGGCTTTCAAATCAGTTAAAGTTGTATTTTTAACCACATATCAACAAGGCAAAGAGAAAAGCCGACCAATGATTCATTTGAATGAAAAAGCGCAATCGGGGGCACTTCGCTGATTGTGTTTGGCGTTTTTATGCTTTTACTGAGCATATTCTTCTCATTATTTCTAACACTGGGAGGAGGAGAAGGGATGATACCTGAATCGACTTGGCCACTACTGACTGCAGCATTAACGTTGATGGGAACAGGCTTCGCTGCAGCCTTAGCCATCATGGTTGCTGCGAAAGCAGGTGCAGAGATGCTTACACAGAAATCTGAGCTTTCAATCTAGTCTCTGCTGTTTGTAGCTCTGGGTGAAGGTCTAGCTATCTACGGTCTTATCATCGTTATCCTGATGATAAGCAAGGGCGGTTAAGCTGCCCCCGTGTTGACCATTACCAACCCCTTATTTTTAATAAAAAATTATAAAAAAGAAACTCGCCTTCATATTACCTAAATATGTTAATTTAGTCTAGAAATATTTTTAAAAATTTAAATAAACAATTATAACAAGAGCTAAAATCACTCTATGGATGATTATGTTATGAATTTCAAAGCTTTTGTATATGTGACCCTTAAGCAGGGTTACTCTGATCCAGAGGGAGAGACCACATCAGATGCTTTGAAGGGTTTAGGTTATAACGTCTCAAGCGTCAGATCAAGTAAAGCATATGAAGTAATTTTTGAAGCAGCAGATAGAAAGAAGGCAACTAGTTTGGTAGATGAAATGTGCAGACGGCTACTGACCAACCCAACAAAAGATGATTATCGAGTTGAGATAAGTGAACTTTAATGAATCGTATTGTTAGGAGTTCTCAAGCTTTTGAGCATTACCTTATAGATCTTCTTAACACATCTGATGCAGAGCTTAAAGAAATTGGTAAAACTCTAGGCTTAGGTCTCAGTCTTCAAGAGCTTCAGTATATAAGAGATCATTATTTGATTAAAGAGAAGAAAGCAACAGACGTTGAGTTGCAGACTTATGACCAGACATTCAGTGAGCACTGCAGTCATAAAACCTTCAAAGGTTACGTTAAAACTCCTGATGGAACAATTAATGGATTACTGAAGACATATATTAGGAAAGAAACCGAGGAGATTAATGCTCCCTGGTGTTACAGCGTCTTTGAAGACAACGCTGGCATCGTCGATTTAGTAGATGACACATTAGTGGCTATTAAAGTGGAGACACATAACCATCCTTCAGCAATTGAGCCCTTTGGTGGAGCAGCCACTGGGCTAGGTGGCGTAATTAGAGACATCCTGGGAGTATGGGCCAGCCCCATAGCGTGTACGGATGTTCTATGTTTTGGTCCTTTAAACTACTCCTACGAGAAGCTGCCTGAAGGTGTTAAGCACCCAACATACCTTTTCAATGGAGTTGTTGATGGCATCGGGAGTTATGGTAACAGCATCGGGATACCCACGGTAAATGGTGCAACTGTTTTTGATGATGACTACACTGGAAATGTAGTCGTCTACGCTGGCTGCGTAGGTCTACTAAAAAAAGATGAGTATGTTAAGAATGTTAAATCAGGCGATTATGTGGTTCTTGCTGGAGGACGCACTGGTTTAGATGGGATTCATGGAGTAACTTTTGCCTCAGCCGAACTGACTAAAGAGTCGGAAGCAATATCACGTCCCGCTGTTCAAGTCGGGAATCCAATCGAAGAAGAGAAGCTAAAACGAGCCATTAAACAAATCAGTGAAGAGCACCTGGGTTCAGGCATCACGGATATTGGTGGTGGAGGAATAAGTTGTGGCATCTGTGAAACAGCTGATAAATATGATCTTGGAGTAAGTGTTGACCTAGATAAAATCCCGTTGAAAGCAGCGAAGATGGCTCCCTGGGAGATCTGGATTTCAGAGAGCCAAGAGCGGATGCTTTTAGCTGTACCTCCCAAGAATCTTGAAAAGGTTATCAAGATATTCAAAGATGAGCAGACAGAAGCTACTGCTATAGGTAAGTATGATCAAACTGGTTTGGCTAAGCTGAATTATCATGGAGTCAAAATTGCTGAGATTGAGCTAAAGTCTCTGTTTAATCCGCCTAAAACAACAAGAACTGCAAATAAGTTAGCAAAGAAGAGCGTTGAACCAGAATTTCCAGAGCCAAATAACCTCGGTTTAATACTCAAAAAATTATTAGCAAGTTATAATATTGCCAGCAAAGAGAAAGTTGTTAGAAGATACGACCATGAAGTGAAAGGGCAGACCGTTGTGAAGCCTTTACAGGGCTGGAATTCAGGGCCAAATAATGCAGCGGTTTTAAAACCTCTGGAAAAATCTGATGTAGGTATAGTAATCTCTTCAGGCCTTAATCCACGATATGGAAAAATTGATCCATATTGGATGGCTGCATCAAGCATCGATGAAGCAATCCGAAACAATGTAGCAGTTGGTGGAAGACGCATATCATTGCTTGATAATTTCACTTGGGGAAGCCCCGAATACCCTGACCGAATGGATGCTCTAGTCGAAGCATGCAAGGCATGCTATGAAATTGGGAAAGCTTACAACACACCATTCATCTCTGGTAAAGATAGCTTATACAACGAGTCGCCTCTTGGACCTGTTGCACCAACATTATTGATAACTGCATTAGGAATAATTCCCAACTACAGTAATGCAGTGACAATGGATCTAAAAAAGGCAGGAAACAAACTCTATCTCATTGGAGAAACTAAAAAAGAGCTTGGAGGATCAGAGTATTACAATCTTCACGGTTATCTTGGATCTTCAGTTCCCAAGTTGGACGCATTGAAAGCTGTTCAATCTTACCAAAATATTACTGATGCCATTGATTCGAAATTAATCCTCTCCTGCCACGACATCTCTGAAGGAGGTTTAGCTGTTGCTTTAGCAGAGATGGCATTTACTGGAGGACTAGGATTAAACATTAATTTAAACAAAGTCCTTGCCAATGAAAAATTAAGACTTGATTTCCTTCTATTCTCTGAATCAAACAGTAGGATGCTAGTAGAAGTATCAGAGGAGAACTCGGTGACCTTCGAAAAAATTATGGATGGAACAACCTATTCATCAATTGGTGTAGTGACAAAGATCCCAAGACTCGATCTCAATTATGATGGAAAAACTGTTGTCGATGAAGCCCTATCTGAATTGATTAAGGCATGGAAAACACCATTGGAGGCACCTCGATGAAGAGACATGACATTAAAGTTCTTTTAATGCGTGCCCCGGGAACAAACTGCGATCTGGAGGCTCTACGAGCATTCAGAGACATGGGCGTTCAAGCAGAGCTTGTTCAAAGCCAGAAAGTTTTCAAAACTAAAAACCTCGACGACTATAACATAATCTTCTTCCCTGGAGGATTCAGCTACGGAGATTATGTCCGCAGTGGAGCAATCTGGGCAAAAGAGATGGAGTATAGGATAGGTAAAGAACTGAAGGCATTTGTTGAAGAGGGAAAACCTGTCATCGGAGTATGTAACGGATTCCAAGTATTAGTTGAAACCGGATTCTTGCCTGGGTTCAAAGGTAAAAGTATCGAACCTGAGGCCGCACTTGGTAACAGCACTCATGGATACCAGTGTCGATGGATTAGAATGAAGAAAGTGAATAAAGGAAGTTGTCAGATGCTTAATAGTGTCGAAGAAGGCACAATCCTTCAGACACCAGTTGCTCATGGTGAAGGCCGATTCATTCTGCCACCGGATAAACTGGAGCAGCATTTAAAGAAATTATATGATAATGACCAAATGGTTTTCAGATACTGCAGAGAAGATGGCTCCCCAGCATCAGGTGAATGGCCTATCAATCCGAATGGCGCTTTGGACGATATCGCTGGGATATGCAATCCTGAAGGGAATGTGCTGGGCTTAATGCCTCATCCAGAAAGAGCATATTACGGTCACCTAATGCCAACATGGACTAGCACAGGATTAAACAAGTATGGAGACGGATACCCCTTCTTCGATTCAGTAATAAAATTCACTGAGAAAAAATTTTAATCTCTAATTTTAACCTGCAGCTCTCTTACGCCTATATTCCAGCAATTTTTTCTCTAATTCTTTATCATTAATTGCTAAAATCTCTAGCGATAATAAGGCAGCGTTTTTAGATGAATCGATACCAACTGTCGCAACAGGGACTCCTGTCGGCATTTGAACAATACTAAGCAGTGCATCTATTCCATTCAGTTTAACTTCCTTGGGAACACCAATAACTGGTTTTATTGTGTGTGCAGCTACAACTCCGGGTAAAGCAGCAGCTAATCCTGCAATAGTGATAAAAACTTTTGCTTGGCTTTCTTCAACATATTGAGCTAAGGCTTTAGGATTTCTATGAGCGGACAGTGTTTTCAATTCATAATCGATACTGAATTCTTTTAGTATACTGGCTGCACTTTCTCCTAGTTCCTTATCTGAGTCGCTGCCAATTATTATTGAGACGGAAACCATGTTGAATGATAATGCGTTTCAACTTAAGAAAATAACTGATTAAAATTATCAATAATTGAAATATTAAATAGACAAAGAGAATACAATCAGTTCATGCAGGAGACCATCCTTCTAACAACATTACATGACTCAAGTGGATGGAGCATTAACTCAATCACCGAAACAGTCAACCTCCTAGATGCTTGTTATCCCAAAAAAATTGTTATATTAACAAAAAATACACTACCCTCAGTAATTGAAGCATTAAAAAATTCTGGATGGGATGTCAATACTTCAAGAAGTGAAGTGGGTATTGGATATATATCTGATTCAAGGAAAAAATTGCTCGAATATGGAGTCAAATCAGGTTTCACCTCATATCATTTAGTCGATATGGATCGGCTTCTCCACTGGGCAAAAACATACCCTGAAGAGTTGAGAAAAATAGCAAATGAGATTCCTAAACACAAATTTTTGATCTTGGGACGAACAAACAGGGCTTATGAGACTCATCCCATAAATCAGAAAGAAACTGAATGTTTACCCAATAAGGTTGTCTCTCTATTATGCAACCAAAAATTAGATGTCACAGCTGGTTCAAGGGGAATATCAAGTGAAGCAGCTGAAATCATTATACAATATTCGCAGGGGCGGTATTTTGACTCAGATTCAGAGTGGCCAATAATCATTCGCTGTAAAACAAAATATGAAATATCATTTATAGAGGTTGAAGGTTTAGAGTGGGAGACTCTGATAAAACGTTCGATGATGAAACTTGATAATGGGAGTCTGGTTGATGTTAAAGAATATAACGAGTCTAATCCTGAATCATGGACTTATAGAATAATGCTTGCTAATAGGATCTCTCAATGTGCATATCAGACTTATCAGCGTTTGAAAAAGGATTAATTCTCGTATATTCGTCCCTTCTCTTTCAAGCCTTGGTTAATTTTTTTCTTCATCTCTTTAGCAAGTTGATCTGCTTTTGGCGTTGGGTAATTATTTGTTACACACCCTAGACATAGCTGGTATTTGCTCATTCCTGTGCTTTTTACGTACTCATTTAAGGGGAGATAATTCACGCTGTCCGCTCCAATTTCTGTAGCTATCTCTTCATCATCGAGCCTTGCACCGATTAACTCTGAATATGTACTCATGTCAATGCCATAGAAACAGGGTCCAATGATTTTGGGATAAGTGATAAAAAGGTGGATCTCGCCTGCATTTGCTCCTCTTAATCTTTTTACTGTGCTCTTGATTGTGTCTCCTCTGACTATGCTGTCGTCGATTATTGCCAAGTTCTATCCTTCAATCATTGGTTGAAGAATATTTAATTTCCTGAATATGATGTTCTGTCGGTCTTGAGAATCAGAGATGAAGGCTCGTTGGGTGACGTATCGATGTCTCCTTGTTGCTCTTTCCCATGGTAGCCCTGTCTCTTCATGGAATCCATATGCTGCATCATCTGCTTTTTCTGGTAGGCTTAGAATCACGTCACATCTCTGAGCTTTCTCTTTATATTGTTGGGCTAGTGTTACACCAAAGTCTTTTCTTGCATTGTAGACGAATTTTTTATCAATTCTTGAGTCTGGCCTCATGAAATAGGCAAACTCGAAAGCACAGAATGCTTTTTTTCTCCATGGAATTACTTGCTTTCGAAAGTATTTCTGATCTTTAATACAAATTAGTTCACCTGGCTGCGGTTCATGATCGAAAGCAATTCCGTTGATATCCAGTCCAACACTCTCAGAACTGAAAGCATGAACTCCCTCTTTTTTACATAACAGAGTGGTTTAATGCCTATTGGATCTTTGAAAGCGAATAGAGTGCCATCATCAATTATTCCAGTTACTGAATACGCTCCATCTACAAGATTCATGCAAGCTTGCACAGATTCCTCAAGGGAATTCGTCTCATCAAATTTTCTCAGTAAGAGTGTAGTTAAAGCATGGGTGTCTGAAAAATTTGCAGCCAATCCAAGTTGGTTCTGCGATTCACGCACGTTGACTATATTGCCATTAAAGCTAATGGCAATTGAGTGTTTTTTGCCTTCCAAAACTATTGGCATTGCATCTCTTTGCTTAGCCTCCAGATCAAGTGAACCAGAAGTCACATAGCGAACATTACCAATACCTATTTTTCCATCTAATTTATGTAAACTAAAATTCTCAAATTCACCACTATTTGGGGGAATCAAACCTATTTGGGTATAATGATTGATGATTTTGTTCAGTGTAGCAAATCCATGGCTTTGATGGCCTCTATGGTTCTGAGCAAGCATACCCCAGTAGAGGTAAGAGAAGACTTCGCTCTCTACAACTGCGCCATATACTCCACATTACTCATAGAGGCTCACCTGAGCTCTTCCATGACCTGATCAACAGTTTTAAGATTATAATCGCTTAGATTCTTTTTTCCTGATAAAACCTGGTAAGATGCAACACATCTCATGGAGACTTGTCTAATTATTGGCGTAGGAATTTCAGGTGCTGGACCATTACCAATGTAGTTGATATTTCTCAAGTATGCTCTGAGGAACTCTTTGTCTAAGCAGTGTGCTTCCTGAGGTTTCCCAACTTGATAGAATTTTTCTGCCCAGAATCTAGCAGAGTCATGACTCGGAGGCTCATCAATCTGAATAAGCTGGTCACCAACTTTACCAAATTCCAGTTTAAAATCAGGGATTATGAAGCCCCTGCTCTTTGCGTGGTCTCTGTAAGTTTTGAATAGTTTAAATGTGGCTTCTTCTAGCTGGTCCCATTCTTCTCGTGTCGCTAATCCTCTTTCAATTGCTTGTTTTTTGCTTATCTCCTCATCATGCCCTGCATCAGCTTTGGTTGTTGGT
>VGJH01000043.1 GCA_016867505.1 Candidatus Bathyarchaeota archaeon | reverse complement strand
AAACGACTTATCTAAAAATTCCATGTTTAACTTTACGAGACAATACAGAAAGACCGATTACAACTACTTTAGGAACAAATAAACTGATCGGAACGAATTACAACAAAATTTATGATGAAGTAATTGCTCGGCTGAGTGATAAAAAATCGGTATTTAGCGTTCCGCCACTTTGGGATGGAAAAGCAGGCGAAAGAATAGCTCAGATTTTATGTTTTAATAACTAACTTAACATTCAACCGAATTGATAAAAGGAGAGAAGATTTTAGAATTATGACGAGTAGGTTAATTTTAATATTTATTTTTAGCACTTACCTATTATTCGCCCAAGAAGTACAGAAACAATATGCCCTCCCTTCTGTAGAGACGCTACTTCAAAAAGCTGTGGCAGCTAAGCCAACAATTACGGCTATTCCTCTTGAAGGAGCAATTGACGCAGAAAAATACATCGTTGGCCCAGGTGATGAAATTACAATCGGAATTTGGGGCGCATATAGCTTTACCTATCCTTTAGATGTAACACCTGAAGGAACATTAATCATACCAACAGTTGGTGAGGTGAAAGTCGCATCGAAAAGTCTTGATGAGGTAAAACGATTTGTTACAAAAAAAGTTAAGGAAAAGTATAAAAATATCGAAGTTAGTACAACTCTAACAAATCCCAGGTCTTTTATTGTTCAAGTCACTGGTGTAGTTGCTAATCAATCATCTTATATTGTTTCTTCAGTAACTAGGGTAGATAAAGTTATATTACTTGCTAATCAGACCTCATTGAGCAGCTCGAATACTTTGTTAGTTAACCCTTCCGATAGAAATCGAGAGGAACTTGAGTTGGACCTACAAAAAATGGATCCAAATAAAGTTGAAGATATATTGAAAAGAATTTCTACAAGAAATATTCGCTTAATTCGTAAAGATGGTACAGAGCAAAAAGTTGATATTCCTCTGTTTTACGCCACAGGCGAAGATAAATATAATCCATTCCTCCAAGATGGCGATAGAATAATTGTTCCGAATAAAAATATCGAAAACGATTTTATATCTATTTATGGTGAAGTAAATAAGCAAGGAGCTTATGAATTTGTTGATGGTGATGATCTAAAAATTTTAATCGAAATTGCTGGTGGACTAACTCGATTTGCCGACAGCTCTAAAATTGGTATTTTCAGAAAGTCTCCGGGTAGCACAGAATCGAAAATAATTTCTGCAATTTTGCCCTACGACAGCAGCCTCATCCTTAAACGAGGTGACCAAATTGTTGTTAATTCATTTGGTACTAAACCAAGCAATCTTATTGCTTATGTTACTGGTGAAGTTAAAACTCCGGGTGTATATCCTATAGAGCGTTACGAATCCAAGCTTTCTGAAATAATTAAGCTGAGCGGCGGATTTACTAAGCATGCAGACCTTTTCAGAGCTGTGTTAATTAGAACTCATACCGAATACGAGTTTGTTGATAAGAGATTTGATCTAATTCAAAGTTTAAGGTCGGTGGACGCAAAATATATGGATAGCCTATATTTCTTTTCAGAGATAGACTTAAAAAAAAGATTTGTAAATGCTGATTACGTCAAACTCTTCGTTGAAAAGGATTCTTCTGCGGATATTTATCTTACAGATGGAGATATCATCTACATACCACCAATTAATACAAACGTATATATTTTCGGTCAGATAAGAAATCCTGGATACCAACCATATAACCCAAATTTTACATATAAAAATTATTTAGCTTTTGCTGGAGGATTGACTGAAAAAGCTGATAAAAGTGAAATAAAAGTAATAAAAGCCAAAACATCTCAATGGTTAGACCCGGACAAAACGAAACTCGAACCTGGCGACGCAATTTGGATACCGAGAGAAATAGAAAAGCCCTTCCCATATTATTTTAATTTAGTTCGAGATGGATTAGGTATTGTTGCCTCCTTAGCAACTGTTTATCTTTTAATTAATCAGTTAAAGTAACTTAAGTCGTGTAATAATTTTATTCTTGGAAATTAAAGAAATGATTGTGAATTCGAATAACGATAGCAAAATAGATCAATCTAAACCTGCTTCGCTCAAAAGCTATATTCTAATTATAAATAAATGGAAAAAATTTATCATTATAAATTTTTTAATTGTCGCGGTAGTATCTGTTATTTCAAGTTTAATTTTGCCGAAATGGTATAAATCTACTGCGTCGGTAATGCCCCCGGCAAATACTGGTTTACTCAATCAAATCGGAGGTGCTAGCTCGTTACTGCGGAATCTTTCAATCGGTCCAAAGCTCGGCGGATTAAGCGATCGAATGGGAGCTTATAATTATATGGCGATTCTTAAAAGTCGTACTGCAATGGAAGATATGATTAATAAATTCGACCTGATGAAAGTCTATGAAATTTCTGATACTTCAGTAGAGAAAACGATCTTGGAACTTGAAAATAACGTCAACTTTAATATTGAAGATGAAGATTTCCTAACAATAACAGTTTGGGATAAAAATCCTAATAGGGCAGCGGAGATGGCAAATTATTTTGTAGAAATATTAAATAAGATGAGCATCCAATTTGCTACATACGAAGCAAAGAATAACCGCGAATTTATTGAGATGCGGCTAAACCAAGCTAAAGAGGATTTAACATCCGCTGAAAATAATTTGAGAGATTATTTTGAAAAACACAAAATACTCATTGCTCCGGACGAAAAAGGGAGTGGATTGGCAGCTTTCGCTGAACTTTATGCAATGAAAGTAAAAAAAGAAATTGAATTAGCAATTCTTGGAAAAACATTCAGTAAAGAAAATGATTTTTATCGGAAAACTGAATTGGAATTAAATGCAATCGAAAATAAAGTTAAAGGGATCCCAGAGAGGGGGATTGAATCGCTTCGACTTTATCGTGAAGTATTGATTCAGCAAAAAATTATTGAAATTCTTTTCCCTCTTTATGAACAAGCAAAAATTGAAGAACAAAAAGAAATTCCTATCATAGTGGTTCTCGATAAAGCTAAACCAGCTGAAAAAAAAGATAAACCCAAAAGAAGCATCCTCGTGCTGTTGATTTGTAGTGGATGCCTTGCCATAACGCTGTTCAGCATATTTTCATATGAAATCTTTTGGAAATCTGAAAACATCCAGGACATAAGGCGTGCTATTAAATCAAAAAAAACTTCAATGGATTAATCCTCACAGCCAAACAGCAAAAGATTCTATTTTTGTGTTTGGCAGTAATATTGTTAAACTTGGTCTAGGTTTTTTTATAAATTTAGTGTTGGCAAAAAAGCTTGGGGCGAGCTCGTTCGGCATCTTAACTCTGCTAATGAATTTTTTTTTAACACTTTCTGCAATTAGTGAACTTGGGCTTAATTCCTCACTTATTAAATTATTTGTTCAAAAAAAGGGTCAAGGCGAAAGTAGTGCAATTGTTTTTCTTGAAACAATATACGGATTGAGGGTAATTCTTAGCATCTCTTTTTTTGTCTTTTTCCTGATTGCAGCGATAGTTTTACGAGATAAGTTTTTCACAGAGGGGATTGCAGAGCGAACAATTTTTATAGCATCTACGGTTATTTTTGTGGATTGTATTTTTAACTTTATGCTTGCGGTTCTGCAATCGCAGCAGAAATTTATTAAACTCTCTTTAGTTAATTCTGGATTTAATTTTTTTAGACTCATTATTGTCCTTATATTATTCTTGAATAACTTCCTTGATGTGGATACGGCGATCTCGAGTTTTGTTTTGTCTTCTTCAATTGCAATTGTAATTGGATTCTCACGCGAAGGCTTGAATGCAATTAGTTTGAGCTTAAAAAAAATAAAATTGTTTCTGCCTGAAATTTTTTTTTGGGGTAAGTGGCTGCTTATAACTACTCTTGCTAATACTCTTTTCGTTAAGTTAGATATCATACTGCTTGGGTTCTATAAAATTGATAACGCCGCGATGGGAAATTACAGCTTAGCTGTTACATTCGCCTGGGTAATTATTGTTTTTCAAATGGGAATTAATGTATTGCTCCTTCCTAAGGTTAGCGGGATAAACCATAAACATGAATTCATTAATTACGTCAAGAAGTCACTCGTATTGGTTTCTATCTTTATATTAATTGTTATCACGTATATACTTTTTGGTTATTTCTTTGTGGATTATGTATTCAGGAGCCAATACGGCGAAACTCCAATATTATTTGTGATACTATCGATTGCATTTGCATCAGGTATGTTAATCGCTCCAATAAATCTTCTTGCCTTTGCTGTCGATAAACCACAAATAACAGCTTTTAATAATATTTTTGGGATTATTTTATTGCTCATCTCATCTTATTTTTTAATACCAATTTATGGAATTTATGGTTGTGCAGTTTCGGTACTATTCAGCAGAATTTGTACTGAAGGTGTTACATTCTGTGCAGTATTGATTTATTCAAAGAAAAAATTCTTTATATGAGAACTCTATTCGTATTTAGGCTTATTGCGGTAGTGATTATTTTATTCTGTTCTAAATTGATTTACTATATTTGATTATAACAATCAAATGATTAAACTTATTCTAAATTTTAAATCCTACTTTATGCCTTTAATTAAGGGCAAAGAGATTCCATTGCTCATTATCATTATTTTACAGACAGGATTAATCATCTCAACTGCATCTGAGTTTTATTTAGGATATTTTTTAATAATACTTTTCGCTATCGTTTTGTTTCTTGTGACAATGCCAGATATTCTTCCTTATGTCTTAATTGCAATGATTCCACTTTCTCAAGCAATTCCAATCAAATTTTCTGGCAGGGAAATTGGTATTTTCCCGGAGTATATGTTGATTCCTGTTATTGGATTCATTGTATTCTTAGATTTGGTGCAGCGGAAAAATTTATCCCGCTTTAAGATAGATTTGTTTTTACCTGCATTTACTTTTTTGGCTGTCGCGGCTATATCACTAATTCAAGCTGGATTTACATTCGGCTTTTCAAAAATAATTATTGGTATGGGAACGCTTTACGTTTTTATTTTAGCAATGATAATGTTTTTTGTGATTATGGAATGGTATAAGGATGAAGTACAGGCAAAAAGGATTGTGTTCGCATTGCTGCTTAGCTCCATCCTTATTAGCATAATAGGCATCGCACAGTATTTTTATCTGTCTCAGCATGAAGACCGAATTGTGAGAATATATTCTTTGTTTGAAAATATTTTATCAAAAGAAAGCTCTGGAAACCCAAATACGTTTGGAACTTATTTGATGATGATGGTTTTACTGGGGATTGGTTTAAGAAATCAATTTTTCGGAATTAAAAAGAAGATTGTAGTTGTAAGTATATTGATTAATATCGCAGCAATTTTACTAACCGCATCTCGAAGCAGTTTAGTAGGATTTTTAATCGGTGCGTTTATTATTGGAGTTATGCTCGATAGAAAGATTCTTTTTGGATTTATTCCCATTGGTATTGCCATTTTATATTTCATCCTTGCTATGCCGCGTATGTTTGAACGGTTCATAAGTATTTTTTCAATTCTATTTGATCCCAAAATATATAAGTTATTTTCTGAAATCGATATTAAATCAATTAACTGGGCTTATGTCGATTACTACGGTATAGCTGGATATAAAGTTGATATCGTTGCTGGTGCAATCCGGTTCTCAACTTGGATTCAAGGATTTAGTACTTTTTTGAAACAGCCAATTATTGGGATTGGACTTCAAATGAATTATTTTTATATAGGCTTTCCCACGAGTGAGAATTTTTTACTCGATATTGCAGTAATGACCGGGCTTTTAGGTTTAGCCGCAGTAGCTTGGATGATTCTAATTATTTTTAAAGCAGTGAGAACTGGTATGAAACAGTTAGCCACAGATTTTGAAAAAAGATACATTAGTACCTACTTTGCCATTTTAATTGGGATTATGACTATAAGTCTGACCGGTTCGGTTATGTTTACTCTAAAACTGATTCTTCTATTTTCGATTCTAACTGGGATATTATTCCGAATTTCGATTAACAAATGATGAAAGAAAAAAAAATATTATTATTAACCCACGAATTTCATCGGACGGGTGCTCCAATTTGCTTATTAGAGATTGCTCAAATTCTGATAAAGAAGAATTATAAAGTAAGTATTGCAGGCCCGCCGAACGGAGTATTAAGGCAGGATTTTCTGGGTCTCGGAGTTCAAATTTTAGATGTCGAGCTATTAAACCTGCTTTATAAACATGCAAATAATAAATGGCTGAAATTTATCTATCTCCCGATACGATTATTTATAAATGTTCTTCTGCAATTTCAATTATTGTATCTTTTTTTAATTAATAAGCCCTGTGGAATATATATTAATAGTTTTGCATCGAGGTATGGAGCATTCGCAGCCAAACTTAGCCGAAAAAAAGTTTTTTGGCACTTACACGAAGAAGTCGACGTTTCAAATTTCATTAAACTATTTTACTCTCGTTTTGTAAATTTTATAGCGGATGTTGTAATAGTCAATTCACAATTTCTACTTAATGCTTGGAATTTTAATAAAAAAAATAAAAAATTCAGAATTATCTATAATGGTACTTCTATTCCTCAGCTCGAAGAAATTGATCACGTTGAAAAAATCTATGATGTGGTTTTTGTTGGCAGATTTTCTCAAAAGAAAGGAATTTTTGATTTAATTAAAGCACTTGATTTAGTGAAAAAACAAAGAGTTAATCTCAAAGCCGTTTTTATTGGGAATTATACTAATCAAAAAGAAACAGATAAAATTAATTTTTTAATCGAAAAATATTCTCTTAATAGTAATATAGACTATTACCTTGATGAGAACGAACCAAAACGAATAATAAAAAAGTCGGCTGTGCTTGTGTTACCATCTTACCAAGAAGCATTCGGCAAAGTGCTAATAGAAGCAATGTCGTGTAAAACTGCAGTTATATCTTCAAATGTTGGTGGCGCGGTTGAGCTTATCGAACATGGCATTGACGGAATTTTAATTGATGCCGGTGATTATAAGTCATTAGGGGAGAATATTATCAACTTGCAGTCTAATTCTGTACTGTACAATCAATTGACAAGCGAGGGGTATCGTAAAGTTAAAAACGAATTTAACTTGTTAATTTTTGAGAATAAAATTTCAGAAATGGTGGCAGAATTCATTGATTGTTAAATTATGCGTGACCCATTAATATCCATTATCATAGTTAGTTATAATAATCCGCAGATTCTAAAACAAACTTTAGATTCCATCTACTCAAATTTGTGTGAAACTGATTTTGAGTTAGTGGTTGTGGATAACTGTTCAAAAGAAACAAACGTATCGATGATTAGAAATTCTTATACAAAAGTTGTATTGATTGAGAATGACTCAAACCGGGGATTTGCGGCGGGCTGCAATATCGGTGCGAAGATTTCACGAGGAAAATATTTATTGTTTGTTAATAGCGATATCATTTTTCGTAAAAATCCTCTACCAAAAATTTTGGATTACCTCTCTAATAACCACCAAACCGGAATCGTTGGAGGTCAGCTTCTTAATTTGGATGAATCTCTTCAACCTTCCTTCTTTAAATTCCCTTCCTTGTTAATGAGATTTCTGCAAATAACTAACTTCAAATCTCTTATAAAAAAGATGTTACCAACTAAGCAACTTCCTAATGAGACTTTTATTGAGGTGGACTATGTCTCAGGGGCGTTTTTACTTATTCAGAAGGATTTATTTGTAAAGCTTAATGGATTCGATGAAAATTATTTTATGTATCACGAAGATGCTGACCTCTGTTTCCAAGCAAAAAAAAATGGTAAAAAAGTAACTGCTTATATTTCAACCGATATTATCCATTTAGGTGAGAATTATGAATACTCCTTGAATTATTTTTCGATATATCATCTAAATCGGGGGCAAATTTTTTTTTATAAAAAGAATTACAGTAAATTGAATTACTATATTCTTTTGATTATGAGCATTAGCGTTTTCACAGTAAAATATCTCTTAACATTTTTATTGAGAGAGGCAATTAGTTCAAGACCTGTCGTAGCTTCCTTAATTAAGTTATATTCTCAAAGCATAATTAAAAAAGTACCGTAACCGTTCTATGATAAGAACGCCTTCAAATTTATTAATCTCTGAGATTACGCGGAATTATTGATTGAGGAGACAAAACCACAATCAGTCATTCGGTTTTTGATTATCGGAGACCTTGCCTAATCGAGAATTCTAATGCTGAACGATTTTCGAACTTCACTCTCAACCGCCATTTTTCCAACAAAAATTTACTCTCCAATAGACCAATCTCTGGAATAAATTCATTAGAAGTGAGATTGTATTGACGCACTAAAAACAATCAGAGTCT
>VGJH01000042.1 GCA_016867505.1 Candidatus Bathyarchaeota archaeon | reverse complement strand
ATGACGATTTTTAGATGACAAACTTATAATGCTATCAAAAATAAACTCCAGAATAAGCGGGCTCGGTGGGATTCGAACCTAGGTGAGTGGAGGCATCACCCGCAATCCCAATTATTTCTCATTTATTAAGAACATATTTATCTAAAGTTTGTGGAATTGTATAAGATGGATCCATAGTTTTCATATACTTTGACATCTCACCTGCGAGATACTCCCAATCCTTAAGGTAGAATTTGCCAGTATACCTCCTCCTATTCTCCTCAACAATCATTTTAAACTTCTCCCACAAGTAGATACCACCACTTCCACCAGTATCGTAAATATCCTCAATGCTGACAATGCCTTTCCGCAGCATAGAGCCAACAGAATTCCAATGGTTCCATGTAGCAAAACGTTTTGATGCTTCTTCAATATTGTTTTCAGTACCATACTTTTTCTCAAAATCTGCATAATCTTTCCACTCGTATCTCAACTGTTCGATCCATCTTTTATTTCCATCTTTGTCGTTAGTCGTGCTCATCAAGCTTTGGAGAATACCTATCCGCCTAGTCTCAAGTTCACGGTCTCTTGTCTCCTGCTCTTTCCTCTTAGCTTCCTCTGCACGTTTGTTTGTGTTCATGTATGTTCTAACTGCGATGAATGCTGCAGTAAGAGTTCCAACTACACCAACTATCTGCATAACATAAACTATAACCTGAAGAGTGCTCAACAACTCTTGTTCTACCATTCATTATTCACCTGAATTAAGGTAGTATGAACTGAGGATAAAACCTACGATCAAACTTCATTAGAAGCGGGCTCGGTGGGATTCGAACCTATGGTGAGTGGAGACATCACCCGCAACCCCAATTTTTTATATTCAACCTTTCAAATTTATTTACTTGAATTAATTATCTATTAAATCATATTGATACCAGAAAATAGCTTCCGCTTAATGGCGAAACAATACGATAAATTCAGAGGAGTAGAACTAATCATTATACAAGCTCTTGTTAATGAAATTAAAAGCATAGACAATCAAACATATAAGATCAAATTTCTTGATTTAGGATGCGGAACTGGTTCATATTCTCATGTATTACATGACATACTTGGAATAAAAGTATCAGGAATTGACATATCAGAGGAGATGCTTAGTCAAGCAAAAATTAAGATACCCGATGCGGATTGGATAAAAGGGGATATACAAACAATAGATCTCAAAACAAATGCCTTTGATGTAATTCTCTTGAGTTACGTTATTCAACATTTAACTGATCCCCTGAGAGTTTATCAGAAGGCTTTCAATGCTCTGAAAAGTGGTGGTAAGTTATTTATTGTTACAGATGCCCATGAGGAGTTTAGCAAAAGTGCACCACATAAGTTTATGCCAATGATTCTTGAGATTGATTTAAAGCGATTTCCACAGATAAAAAATCTGGAAGAAATGCTGATTGGAGTTGGTTTTAAAGTTTATATAAAAAAATTAATTAAAACTGTAGAAGTTGATCAAGAAAATTATGTTTCTAAACTTGAGGAACGATTTAGGGCTAGGTATATTTCTACTCTTACGCTTATTAGTAAGAAAGATATTGAAGAAGGGATTAAAAAGATGAAGTCTTATTATGAAGTAAATCCTATAGAGGCTTCTTATTTACGTGAATATACATTAGTAGTAGCTTCTCGGTAAATGGCTAATAATTTAAGTATTCAAAATGATTCGTGAGTACTATATGGTAAAACTGTTGAATAATAGAGCTACTAGCTAAAAATAGAATATTTAATTTTTTTCTAATATTAATTTTAAAAGATTTTATAAGAAATTTATTGAACTGAGGATAAAACCTACGATCAAAGAAAAAAACTGAATATTCTAAGTCATTGAATCAGCTCACGACTCCTATAATTCTCCAACTGCTCCTCAAGAGACCTCGTAAGCCTACTCCATTTTTTTCCTGGATACCTTCTCTTTGTTAAATCATAAAGATATTTGAAACCACTCATGTATTCATGCTCGAACTGCATGAGGTAAGGCAGAAAGTTCTCATATATGGATACAATGCTGCTTGGAGCATACAGATTGTATAATTCATCCACCTCAATTATGCCATCCTTTAACAGTATGCCCAGACTATTGTAGTGAGAGATTAAGTATAGTAAATTCGCAATCGCTTCGGGGTTACTCCACTTATTGTATTTCCGAGTGAAGTCTTCCAATGTGTCCCAGTCGGTCATCATTGTGACGTCGAGGAATATTTTGTAATGTTCTCGGCGGTTAATGTTCAGTTGCTGGAATATCCAGTCTCTTTTTCTACTTTTTTCAGTATTTCTAAGGTTCATTATATAGTATACTGCTGCAACCAGTACACCTGTCGCAGCAATCATGTAGTAGGCTGTTGTAATTTCACTTAATTCGACCATCCAATATTCACCTGAATTAAGGTAGGTTAAACTGAGGATAAAACCTACGATTCAATTAAACAGAAAAGAATAGTTAAGGAGGTTGAATCTTAGAGAAAATATTAATTTCTCTAAGCCTTTCACGTTCCCTTTGCTCTACAACAGAACTAGTTGTACCCTCAATACCTGGAAACCTACCCTTCAAATCCTTATACAAACTCTCAAGAGGAAACCAGAACTTAGGATCAGCATCCTCACCCAAGCTACTCTTACGATTAATAGGAACATAGAACCAGAACCGCTCAAACATACCAATAATACTGGCAGGTGGGTAGAGTTGGGCGATGTCCTCGATTTTCATTAATCCTTCAATGTAGAGCATTCCTAATATGTTGTAGATGTTCATAACATAATGTAGTTTACTCAATACCTCTGGGTTTGAGGCGTGTTTTTGTATGAATTCTTGGCGTGTTTTCCAGTCTTTGAGGGTGCGGAGATACCAGTAGCTGTCCATGTATTCTTTACTCATTGCTGGCATTCTCATCAACAATGTTTGCCTGCGTTTCTCCCTCTCAGCGTTCCTAAGAATCTGTACATAATAGAATGCTGCTATGCATACACCCGTTGCACCAGCAATATATGAGATGGATTGTAGAGTACTCAACAACTCTGCTTCGACCATTGTTTAACACCTTCAACTAAACTAGTATGAACTGAGGATAAAACCTACGATCAAACAAAACATCAAACCAACCAATCAAAAACGTCATCAAATAAAAACTAGAGATAACCCAACTCAACCATCAACCTACGTGCCTCATCATCCAAAACAGAGAAAACTCTCCTACACTTACCCCAATAACCCAAAAACTCCTCAACCGAACACCCAAAAATCTGACGCATCCTAACATGCATGCTCTCATTAGTGATAAGATTCACAACCAAATTAAGCAAAAAACTGTAACGAATATTATTAGCACAATAACCAAGCCTAACAATCCTTGGATCACCATCCCAACCAACATCCCTCAAACCAGTAAGGTAACCAGAGAACACAAGCTCATCCAACTTCCTGAAATCCCCTAAATCAACCTCAGAGAAAGTTGTTGAACCTCTAACTAGTGGAAGAATCTCAGCGCCAATAGGCGCATACCCAACGAAAGCCCAATCAATTAACACCGTCTCAAAACAATTGCCACCACTTATTTGGCGGGTGAAAATGTTTCTGCGGAAAGCGTCAAGGTGGCATAATGTTTGTGGCAGATCTTCTAGGGTTCTGAAGAAGGATTCACGTTCATCCCAGAGCTTAAACATTTTCTGGAGTAATTCATCTGTGAAATAGAGTTTAACGTAGGGATGATCTAGGTACGTTTTGAATTCATCAATTTTGGTTGAGTTGAAGGTGACGTAGTTTCTTACCCAATTTCTGCTCAGCCATGGATAGTCAGGTAATTTCTGTTTCAGGTATCTTCCATTAAATTGTCCTAATTGCCTAGCCACGTATTTATACTGTTCAAGAGGCCAACGTGACTCTGACACCTCGGAAACATCTTCCATCCAGATCCAGCACTCACCATCACTGTGCTGAGTAACATCGTAGCAGGATGGTGCTTTCAGTCCTGCTTGGAGTTCATTGGGTAAGTTTGATTGATAGAAGTCTACTTCACGTTTATAATAATTCCATTGTGAGGGTTCAGTGTTTCCACTGGTTTGTTTAATTATTTTCAGTATCAGTGACCAATCTATTTTATCATTACTCTCCTTCGCTGCTCCCTTAATCCTGTAGATTGCTGTGCCAGTCCCTGCACCACCGTATACACTGTTAACATCATAATTTTTTATGTCGATGTTTTTCTTGTTCAATGATTTACGTACGATGCTTGTTAACTTGATTGGTTCTATGTTTAGCAATGATGGTTCAGCATCCTATTAATTATTGTTTTAAAGTAATTCTTATTTGATAAATAATTTTCTCCAAATTATACATTAGAACGCAAATTAAATTATACGAGAATATTAAAGGTTACATGGTAACTATATTTTATGGAAAAGGTTATGCCATAACTAAAAAAGTTACACTATAACGGTTGTTTTAAAAAATTGGTTACACTGTAACGTTTTACAGGAATTTTGTTGGAATTCATCTTTACAGGAAGAGGAAGTAATCACCATAAGGCCCGGTTTAATATGAAAGCGGGCTCGGTGGGATTCGAACCCACGGCCATCAACTCCGCAGGCTGATGTCATATCCGAGCTAGACCACGAGCCCATGAGAAGTGTAGGGTGCTTGTAATTAAGCACTACTGATTCAATTTTTTAGAAGAGGTTGGTGCTAAGGTACTTTTGTCCTCCATCTGGGATTACTGCTATTACGTTTTTTCCCCTGCCAATTTTTCGTGCTTCCTTCATTGCTTGATAAACTATTGCTCCTGCGCTCCAGCCAACTAATAATCCCTCATGACGGGCTATGCATTGCACAACATCAATTATTTTCGGTATTTCGTCTTGCGTCACTTCAATTACTTCATCGAAGTATTCTTTTTTGAAGAGCTTTGTTGGATTGTACTCATCAGGATTCCGTAACCCACTGATACTGACCCCGAGTTTAGGTGTGACCCCAATTATTCTTGCTTCAGGATTGTACTCTTTTACCCTCATCGATATCCCTACACCCGTTCCAGCAGTTCCAATACCAACAACCACTGAATCCACTTTGCCATCGAGTTGCTCAATTATCTCTTGCCCTGTCGTCTGGTAGTGTGCAAGAATGTTCGCTGAATCACTGAACTGATCCACGTCAACATACTTCTCAGGAAAGTCTAACAACAATTTCCGTTTCAGCTCAACGGCTCCACCAGTTCCTTTTGAACCATCACTCAAAATAACATCAGCATCGAAGGCTTTCGCCATCTTCTTCTTCTCCTCACTCACTGATTCAGCCATCACAAGAGTCACTCGGTAACCTTTAACTGCAGCAATCATGGCTAAAGCTGAACCTGTGTTCCCTGAAGTCGCCTCTAGAATGATTTTGTCTCTTGTTAACATCCCTGATGCTTCAGCTTTCTCAATCAAGTATTTGGCTGTCCGATCCTTAACTGACCCCCCGATGTTGCTAGACTCTAGTTTAGCGTAAATTGTTGCATCTCTTCGAGTAACCAATTTATTGAATCTCAACATCGGTGTGTTTCCAATTAGGTCAAGCACAGAGGAAGCGACTTTCATGCGTCTTCCTCCTTCTGTTCAGAAAATTTTTGGTGGATTAAGGTACTTGAGTAAAAGCTTCGAATCTGCTTATAGGCAAAAACTATCCCACATTTCAGAATCTCCGTAGACAAACGACAGCTTGTCTAAGTTTATAAAGATTCTGAACCATAAAAAAGTGGCTTCAAAGAAGAATCGTCAGCATGATTAGGTTTGAATAGGAGTCACGTATACCTATATCCTATGTCAGAAGAGAAACTCGCTGAATTCCTGAAAAACGGTGAAGACTGGGGCAAAGTGAAAACAAGCATCCCCGGTGTCTTCATCCAAAAAATGCCTGCTTCAAAAAATGCTCAAGCACGATTAGCAGTGGAGATTAATCCAGTTGACGCCTCAGGCACCCCCACAAAGAGGAGGGGCTTAATCATCCGAGATATTGCTGAATTTGAGGAGTTTAAAGAGATAATGGGTAACAGTAAAATTGAGAACCTCTTTGATATGCTGGAGGAAGTTAATCCCCTCTCTGCTAAAAAGGGTAAAGGCAGAGACGATGTTATAGATATATGAGAGTTCCTTTTTTCCCCTTTTTTGCTTGTAGCTAAATTCAAATAGGCTAATCTTTGAAATACTGGTTGAGCTTTAGTTAACCTAATTGGTGAAAAGATTATGGCAGCTGAAAAAACAAGCAGGATCTCCGGTTTCTACAAAATGCCTATTGATGAACGTATCCGAATCATAACTGAGCAAACTGGATTATCTGCTGAAGATGTTAACCTGATTAAAACTGGGGAAGGCTTAAGCTTTGATGCTGCGGATCACATGACAGAGAATGTCATCGGCACCATCGCATACCCCTTCAGTGTCGCAGTGAATTTTATGGTAAATGGTAGAGACATCTTCATACCTATGGCTGGAGAGGAACCCAGCGTCGTCGCAGCAGCAAGCAATATGGCAAGAATCATGAGAAACGGACTAGGCATCAAAGTCACTAGCACGCCCCCAATAATGATTGGGCAAATCCAAATAACAGACACACCCGACATGGAAGCAGCAATCAAAGTCCTTACTGAAAAGAAAAAAATGCTCCTAGACATGGCGAATGAAGTAGATCCAGTTCTCGTGAAGTTTGGTGGGGGAGCAAAAGACATGGAGCTCCGCCCAATAGAAACAGAAACTGGACCAATGCTTATTGTACACCTCCTAGTTGATTGCAGGGATGCCATGGGTGCTAACGCTGTAAACACCATGGCTGAGACGCTGGCACCATTAATTGGTGAATTAACTGGCGGTAAACCTCTACTGAGAATAATCAGTAACCTCGCTGATCGCCGCCTCTGCAAAGCAGAAGCAATAATAAAGAAAGAAGACCTTGGAGGAGAAGACAAAGTTGATAGAATTTTATTGGCATGGGCCTTCGCAGATGCTGATCCTTACAGGGCTGCAACACATAACAAAGGGATAATGAATGGGATTATAGCTGTCGCCCTAGCTTTTGCTCAGGACCATAGAGCATTAGAGGCTGGAGCGCATGCTTACGCAGCTAAGACAGGCAGGTATAGAAGCTTATCAGTGTGGAGTAAAAACGAGAACGGAGATTTGGTTGGAACGCTTGAAGTTCCGATGGCTGTTGGACTTGTTGGTGGAGCAACACGGAGTCACCCCATGGCCCAGATAGCAGTAAAAATTCTTGGCTGCACAAAGGCACAGGAACTAGCTGAAGCAATAACCGCAGTTGGCCTTGCACAGAACTTGGGAGCACTCAGAGCACTCACACAAGAGGGCATCCAAGCAGGACACATGAAACTACATGCTAGAAACCTCGTTGTTATGGCAGGAGCAACCAACGAAATAGTTGAGGAAGCAGTTAAACAACTAGTAGACTCCGGTCAAATCCGATTCAATAAGGCACAAGAAATCGTGGCAAAACTCAAGGGATAAACATTTGACAATTCTCATAGATGACGCAGGGTCAGGAGATATTCTCTGGGGAGTAGTAATTGGCGCATATAGGCCAGAGACCGACTCATTCATCTATGACATAATCGATGTATCCTTTTTTAAAAATGAGTTATATAATGAAAGACAATACCTCCAAGAAGCAGCAAAAATTTCAATCAAGCTGATTGATAGGCTGGGAATCCTTGAAAATGAAAAAATCCAGATCTGTCAAGGAGACATTTTAAACGAAGCAGCGAAAGCATTAATTGAAAAATTTGGCGAAGATAGAATCGAGCGCACAAGAATTGAAGGTAGGGCTCAAGAACTTGTGGAAATAGCTTACACAGATGAACTGCGAAATCTTGGCTACGAAGTTAGGCCAGATCGCACAGACAAATGGGGTAAAAATTTTTGGCACATGTACGACTGGGTAAAAGACGATACCAACCGAATCAAATGGGTGAAAACTGGCTTCCCAAATCTTAAACGGTACAAATTATTCCAAAATCTCTAACAATTTTTTTAACCTTCAACATAACCATTTTTAAGGACAACAACATGAAGCCCTGGCTCCTCAACATTTTGGCATGCCCCATCGACAAGCATCACCCACTGGAAGCATATTTCCTATCATGGGAGAGCGAAGAGACACAAATTGAAAAACTTGCAGCCGAGCAGGGTAAACCAAATCTTGAACTGAATGAAAAATACAAGCTCCTCCTAAAACAAATTAATGATGGAACAATAAGCCCTGAAGCTATTAAGGAAATTAAAGATGATACAGATTCAAAACCTTCTAAACAAATGCTTACTAAGACAATTGAAGCTCTTGAAAAAATAAAGAAAAAACAATCATTAGCAC
>VGJH01000041.1 GCA_016867505.1 Candidatus Bathyarchaeota archaeon | reverse complement strand
CTATGGAATCCTCAATCTTTACTAGAACAGAAATTAGTGAAGACAAGAGAACAAAATAAAATGGAGCAAACATGGTCTCAAGACATAGAAAAATCTTTGAAGGGGCTAAATTTTGATTGGGAAAAAAATGGTCCTCTAATACCTTTATTACTCATGTTTGTATTCATCGGTGTAGCATTTATTGCTTCAACTTCACGCAACTCTTGGCTTTCAACTCCTTATACAATTGCTGCAATAGTATCTGGGTTAATTTATTTCGTTATTATAATATTTAGAAAAACGAATACTCCAAAATATAGACATGTTCGTTAAATACCTCCCTCACTTCAGTCAATCAGTCCCTTAGATACAGTCATTCTACCCCGCTCATCAATTTTGTTTACAGACAAAATAATATACTCTTATTCACAGTAAATTTCCATAAAAATGGGTTTTATGCTAAAAAAATTCATTAAACAATTATTAAATCCTTTTGGAATAAAATATTTGGTGGACTGGGGGGGATTTGAACCCCCGACCTCTCGGATGCGAGCCGAGCATTCATACCACTGAACTACCAGCCCTAGTTAACTCAGAGAAGAGGGGTACAGATTAAAATGCTTTTATTTTCTCATCATTTAAAAAATTTTAAAATATTTCATGAATATAAAATGGTGACAACAATTTATTAAAAATTTATAAAATGTTGTCACATAAATTTATTTGGAAAAATAGTTAAATATCTATTTTTTGAGTGGGAATTGTTTTTCTTCTACTCCCTTCTTAGTGATTATCAGCATGTCAACGCCATCGCCACTCATAATGTCGCGTGCTACTGCTGATTTGATGGATTTTAATGCTAGTTCTTCGCCTGCTTCTAGACTCATTTCTTTCTTGTACTCTGCTTCGATTACCCCCATTGCGATTGGAGCTCCTGATCCAGCAGTTATGAAGTCGTCTGGGATTAAGCTGCCAACGGGATCCATAGAGTAAAGGCTTGGGCCATCGTCGTCGACTCCCCCAACCAGTGTCTCCATCAACAGGGGGAATAATCGTCTCTGGAAGAGCATGTTTGAGATTAGTTTAGCCATGGATTTTACCGAGATTGGGCGATTGTTCTCTAAGGCGTAGAGGTTAGCGTATGCTTGTGCTTCCCTGCTTAATGCCTGCATGTCTGAGACCAAACCCGCGTATGCTAAGCCTACCTGGTCAGTGAGTTTAAAGACCTTCATGCCACTTCTGCTCGAAAGCATGTAACCATAAGTAACCCTTTTCTCTGATGCAAGTATGACACCATTTTTACAGATCAAGCCAATCGTTGTAGCACCCTGATATTCTTGCCATCCCATATGCTTCACTTAGGAACCTGTCCCATAACGCACGATATTAACTTGTTGCTAATTTTTTCTAAGAGAATAAACTTTGACTCTGCCTTTCTCTCCTGTTGGCTCGATGATATAATTCAAAGCTTCTAAAAGCATGATGGGATTCTTGCATCCATGGCTCTTCAGTATTCTTCTATAGTTTTTCAAGTCATCATCTTCAGCTTCGGTAAGGTCATTTTTAATTGATTCAAGTTTTGAGGGATGGATAAGTATACCTCCCAAATCTACATATTTTATTTTCTCAGCTTGAATTTGCTTCAACAGTTCTCTATCAGTAATACCCTGCTTGTTTGCGGTTTCCTCAATAAAGATAATCTCACCAAACTTACTCTTCTTCTGAGAAGGCCTGACCTCAATTACTAGTTCCTCCTCAACAGGGTCTTCTTTCAGCAGTTTACCATGAAGATTTTTTTCAAGCTCTAAAAGCCTAGGAACCTTATATCTTGGTGGATAAGAGACATCTGCACTAATTTTCCAATCATTTTTTAGCAATATTTTCGTTATAATATCTTCTATTTTGCTACCCCTCGTGGATACCTGTTTGGTTGGTTTTAATTCAAAAGTAATCTGGGTAATCTTACCTAAGGCTATCTTTGGTGTGGCTAAATTTTCTGATAGATCTTCGATTTTATTGTCTTTCCCTATAAAACTGACACTTAATCTTGTTGCATACGTTAATAATGAAATTATTAAAGCAAAATTGTATCTTTGATACAGCACCTCTGGCTCAGGTGCTTTAAAGTCGATGAGTTGCTGCTCCTCAAGGAGATCAGCATACATGCTTTCTTCCAGATCTTTTTGATTGACTTTAAACCTTGTAGCTACTTCAGACAAAATTTTTTGTCTATCAGCCTCACTTTTTACAGGATACTTTGCTGCTTCCTCAAAGAGTGCTTTCCTCACAGGTAAAGCAGGTAAAATGGATCGGATTCCGAAGATGCTACATGAGTTTAGAACCTCAGTTAGCCCTCGGACCAACTTAAAATCATACCCCAGTTCTTCACAATCCTGTAAGGCTTCACTTAGCGTGGCTCTTGGCTTATCTATATGCTCTTTATAGACAGTTACCAGCGTTTTTGCTAACCCAATATACTCTTCCCTCGCATAATCTGGAAGTATCTTCTCTTTTGTACGATGAGCACGGATTAAATCTGTTGGAAGCATCAACTCTGCTTACGCCTCCAGCTGATCCTGGTCTCAGCGGTATCTAAACTCACAATCTCGTACAAAACAGCCTTTTTTGCCTCCTTTTTTCTTAGAATTCTACCAAGCCTCTGTATGAATGCCCTGTTGCTACCTGTTCCACTTAGAATAATTGCCATAGAAGCGTCTGGCACATCTACCCCTTCATCTAGTACTTGACTGGTTATGATTCTCATGTAAGTTCCCCTTCTAAAGTTGTCAAGTATCTCTTGCCTCTCTTCAGCCATTGTTTGATGGGTGATAGATGGAATCAGGAATTCACGGCTGATTTTGTAGACGAGTTTGTTATGTCTTGTGAATATCAGGGTTTTTTCTGTTGGATTTGTATTAAGCAGATCCTTTAGGTAATTGATTTTACTTTTTGCATTTAAGGCAATATCCATTGCTGAATTACGTGAAAGGAGTGCCCTTCTAGCTTCAAGGTCTCTTCCACTCATCTTCACAAATCGTAGATAATCCCTTGCACTTTTCATCCGATAATTTCTTCTTAAAAGGAAATTTCTGTAAATAGTAAAAAGCCTATCATATTCAAGTTTTTCATCAGGATTAAGTGGCAACTTTATTGTTTTGATAGTGTAATCACTCAGATGTTTACCAGCAAGATCATCAACTGCTCTCTCATACACTATACCTCCAATCACATCAAACAGAATATCGTTGGAATCCGGGTCATTTCCAACAGTCGCTGTTAAACCTAATCGATATGGTGCCAAGTAATTGTAAGCAATTCTAGCATTCATCGGCGATGGAAGGTGGTGAACCTCATCAAAAATAATGAACATAAACTTGTTTCCAAGTTCCCTACTCCTTAATCTAGCAGAATCATAAGTTGAAACAGTTATTGGTTTAATATCTGCTGAACCACCACCAAGAGAACCCACATCAACTTTGAACGCATCAACCAAAGTTCTTCTCCACTGGTCAACGAGAACAAGAGTCGGCACAATGATGAGAGTTGAAACCTGCAACTTCTCCATTGCTTTTATTGCCAACACGGTTTTTCCTGCACCAGTAGGTAAAACCACAACTCCTGAGCACCCAGCTTGAACCCAATTTTCCAAAGCTTCACTCTGATAATCTCTTGGAGTATAATTTGAGTTAAGAGTGGGGCATTTCGGGGCTGCTAATGCCTGATTATCTATTGAAGCCTTGAGATACTCATACTCTGAAATTATTTCTTTATACTTATATGCAGGAAGCTTTCTGACTGTACCATTTTCCTTGATCAATACCTCGCCATTTTGGAAACTGATTGTGATCAAATCGCTCCCTACTGATGATTACTCGTGGTGCCTACCAATTTTAAAAGCCTAGCTTTTCCAACTCTGGTTCAATTTTTTTATGCCTTTGCAGCTAATTTTGCTTGGTTTGCCTATCTCTCCGATTACGTTAAACTCTGCTCCAGTCATCGTTTTTGCTAAGTTAATAGCTGTCATAGTATGGTTACTCAAATTACTTACTGTGATTAAGGATTCTCCTTCAGCTAAGGAAACGGGCATAATCAGGGTATCAGCAACGTACTTGTCCGCGTAAGCCCCTGAACCTACTTCCTCTATTAATCTCAAAGCTGCCTCTTTACCAACATTCTCTGCAGACTTGTTTCTCTCACCTAAACAATCTGCTCCCAATAAGCAGTTACCTTCTGTCCAAAGAGTAATCACACTTCCAGGCGAGTATGGTTCAACATTCTTTGGAATAGCTAAAATCTGAATCTGCTTATCATAAGCTAGTGGTGATAACGTTTTCTTTGCGGAGTCGGCTTGTCTCTCAGCTACATGGTTTGGCAACTTGCCAGATATTGAAAGACCTCTAATTTTATTGATAACAGGTTTTAAACCTATTAGAGCCGAATAATTTTTAATGGGATTAAAAATTGCTTCAACAATGCCACCGCCTCTGGGGTAGAATCCTTCTCTAAGAACTTTCATACTCCCGCTGAATCCCATCATTCTGTATCCTTTCCAGATCACATTCTCAACATTAGCTAGTGGAGGTGACCAGATCACATTTGTTCCACCAGTTACACGAATTTTAATCTTTGAATCAGCGAATGATGCAACAGGAGCAATACATTGCAAAAAAAGGCTAATGCTTCCTGCTGTGCCAATATCAAAATTGTAGTTTCCGCCGTGAATATCTCTAGGAGTAAACTCAATCTCCCTGCTTCCTAAATACGTTCCATCTGTTTCAGCTTCACAAATTCTGATTAATGCTTTCAGTGTTGTTAAGTGCTGAGGTTTTAACCCCGGATCATCACGGTTTTCACGTATTTTAATAAATTTTATTGGTATACCCAAAATGGCACTGTATGCAGTGGCCATGCGGAGTAGCTGCCCACCACCCTCCATCAGTGATCCATCAATCGTTAACAGAAGAGAACACCCTCCATTCTATTATATTGTGCCACCGCAGAATCTTAGAATATTTGATACAGCAAGGTTTTCTGCACTTTCGAGTTTGTTATCAGTGATATTAGGTACACCACATGTCATTAGATGTATTCTCACAGTTTTGATGGTGACCTTACTATAATCAGCATCTCTATATGGATAAACTGCGATCAGTTTTTCTTCGTCTTGGATTACAACTTCTCCACCAGTTAGATTCACTGGTTTCTCCATTCCTATACCTAAGAAAACTTCATTTGTCTTAGCCTCACGCATCAATGGCTCTCCCTTCAACTTATCAAGATCAAAGGCAGCAAAGGGAATACCTGATTCTGCTGATGCAAGATTATAGGAGTCAACCAAAGTGTTGATTTTTGGGAAAGGTGATTCTCTTAATATTCTTCTAATTATTGCTTCTGATGCGGGTCTATTCTTTGTAGGATCTATTTTGACCTTCCAAAAAAAATCTCGGTATGCCCGGAATATTGGATCTTCTTTTAGCTCATCAATATTCCATTTATCTTTAATTTTTTTGATGACTTCTATCTTGTAATCTTCGAGGTTTCTAGATTCCTCATAAATTTTTACTCCATCAATTATTTTAATTCTAGCGGATAATCCTAAAAAATTTTGGTGTAGTTTTTTATCAATCTGGAGATATTGAGTCATCCTACGTTTCATCCATTTTTGGATTTGTTAATTGAATCAGTTTTTGCCAGATCTCGTATGCGGTTCTCTCCATCGATCTCCTTCACAATTCTATAAATTGAGGGGGGAACTAAGTCACTCCAGTCTTCGTTGTCAAGGATCCTTTTTCTAATCTCAGTTGCTTCATACATTTGCCGTTCATACAATTTTATTGTCCTAACTTCATAACCTGCTTCGACTAGCAGCCTTCTCGTTAGTGATTGATTGGAATACACAACTGTGAATCGAGGAGCCTGAGACTCTACATAGCTTACCCAGGTTCTATGACTTGGAGCATCTGAGATAGGTATCAATAAGTATCTTTTCCGATCAATCTTGGCATCATCAAGTGCAGCCTGAATCATTTCAAGTCTTTCCCCAGCAGTGAAGGGATTATCATGCTCATGACTCATCTGAGCACTACCAACTACGATAATTAAATCATCAATCTCGTGAAGAATTGTTTCAATTGCATGTAGGTGACCAAGATGGAATGGTTGAAATCTACCAACAAATAGAGCTCTCGTCATTTCTCATCACGTCTGGTTTAATGAAACATGCGTGCTTATCCTTTAATTGTTTCTGTTGAATTTTGGTTTAAAAGATAATTTTACTTCAATTAAATATCTATATAGAAAAAATATTCTACTATTGGTATATACCTTTTCCCTAAATATATCATAAGGTAACTATAGTCCGATCGTAAACCGATCTTGAAAGGAGGGAAAATATAGATATGGTATATGAACAACCAAGTAGAAGAGTTTCAGGACTCTCACGAAACGCAAAAATAGGTATAATTGGATTATTCATTATCATAGTTGGCATAGTTTTATTGAGTAACTCATTCGTCACTGTCAATGCGGGCTATCGAGGAGTATTATTAACATGGGGTAAACCCACAGCAACCTTCAATGAAGGACTCCACTTCAAGATACCAATCGCACAACAAGTTGTGATGATGAATGTTCAGGTACAGAAAGCAGAGACAACAGAGACAGCAGCTTCTTCAGATCTACAAGATGTTGGAACAACGATAGCTGTCAACTACAGGCTTGATCCTAACTGGGTTATGGAGATCTATACTACACTACAGCTTGAAGCTGAACAAAGAGTCATCAATCCAAACATCCAAGAATCAATTAAAGCAGTCACCGCTGGTTTCACAGCTGAAGAATTAATCACTAAAAGACCAGACGTTAAAACAAGATTCGAATCTACACTTGAAGACCACCTGGATAGATTCCACATAATTGTTGAATCCGTGTCAATCACAAACTTCGAGTTTAGTCAAAGCTTTACGAAGGCAATTGAAGACAAAGTAACTCAGCAGCAGAAAGCATTAGAAGCAGAGAATAAGCTTAAACAAATCACGGCTGAAGCCCAGCAGAAAGTTATTCAAGCTGAAGCAGAGAAGAAAGCAGCTATTGCTAAAGCTGAAGGTGAAGCGCAAGCTCAAATCATTAAAGCAGAGTCAGAGGCCAATGCTACAAAAGTAATTGCTGAAGCAACAGCGTACCAGATTGAGTTAATTAACAAGAAGATTGCAGACAACCCATATTATCTACAATATGCATGGATCCAGGAATGGGATGGACAGCTACCATCAACACTAATCGGAGACGAAAACGTTACATTACTACTACAGGGAGCACCTGTAGGCAAGTAATAACACCCATTATTTTTTAAATTCATTATAACTAATACTATTTTTAATAATGGTCATTAAAAGCTTAGAGGAAAAAAGATTCATCCACCTTAACCATAACGACATCGAAAATTTAGTTGACAAACTGTATAATCTAATAATAAAGGATGGATACAAACCAGACCTAATCATAGCAATAAGTAGAGGGGGATTTGAACCAGCACGAATCCTCTGTGATAAGCTTTCAATTAAAAAACTCACAAGTATTCAAGTAGAGTCTTATAAGAAGATTGATCAACCGTCTGAACCAGTGGTTATTTTCCCTATTAACTCAGATTTACTAGGTCACAAGGTTTTACTGGTGGACGATGTATCGGATACAGGAAAATCCATTCTCAAAGCAAAAGAACATATTAAAGGAAAAAATCCTGAGGAGATAAAAACTGCGACATTACACCTTAAACCAAAAAGTAGCTATATCCCAGATTATTATGTTTTACAAGTTGATGATTGGATAATTTATCCTTGGGAAATAAAAGAAACAATCAAAGAAATTTCAAGTGAACTAAATAATATTGGTAATAACACAGAAACTATAGTATCAAAATTATTGAATATGGGATTCACTAAAAAAGCAGTCAAGAAATATTTTCTTAAGAATTGAAAACATAGAGTGTCTCATCGTATTTTCTCCCATAAAAAACACTACCAGGTGAAACCTTAGTTAATTTTCTCTCTTCAAGGATGCGTCTTAATCTAATATTTACTGCTTCAACGCTCAAATCGAGATCATTCAATAAAGTCAATGGCACTCCAGCCCCAATAGGCCTTGCTGGAAGCTTATGCCTAGTGGATTTTGGTGCAAAAACCTTTCCACTAACAGCAATTTTCACAACCTGCTCTTTTGAAATTAAAGGAGGACATATAATTGAACTAATCTTACCTGAGGCAAGCATTTTTGATGAATCATCCTCCGAGGCATGACCTACATAATATCCTTCTCTAATTAGTTTCAATTCTAAATCATATGCAACCTTAGAGATGGAGACTAAATCATCGCCATTAACATCAATAACATAACTCCCATTACCAAAAACAACAAATAAATCCGGTTTAACTAAAGGGTTAATTCCTTGAG
>VGJH01000040.1 GCA_016867505.1 Candidatus Bathyarchaeota archaeon | reverse complement strand
TTACACTCTATGCTTGCTCCTTCTAAAGGGATTACATCTGTCACTTTTCCAGGAATATGCGCCTTAACTTCAACAGGTATTGGAGTACCTCTGATTAACATTCGACTTGATCTATCCGTATATGATTCAATTATACCAGTAATTGGTGACCTGCAAATCTTTGTTGATCTACCGAAAAAGGTTCTTCTAATGGCAATAACCTCATCCTTATTAACTAAATCACCGACTTTTTTTAACAAGTAATTTTTAACTTCATCCGAGTCTACATCTAGTTTTTGGTCAATCCTAATTTCAATAATCTCAGGATTTCTCACAGTTCCTTTAGCAATTAGCGTATTGGACAATACTTTATCGTTTTTCTTTACATAAACTTCTCCAGGAATGGGTAGACGTCTAATTTTTTTTAACTTCACGTTTTCTTCGATACCATTATTAATCGTCATTTTTTTAACCTCCCAATGTGACTGCTTTTTTATATATTGAGTGATAATTGTCTTTTAGAAGCTCTTTTTTATCAGGTAATTTTAAAGGACGTCCTCTAGATTTAAAGTAGTAATTCTATTCGATTCAATAACTTCATCAACAGTTTTTCCATCGGGGAGGATAATTTTTACATATATCGCTATAGCATCAGAAGTTTTACCTAAGGGTGTTACACATGTGCCTAGATATTGTAAAACATCATTCTCAAGCATTTTAAGTGCAATTTCTTGGTCAACATCAAGAAGCATTCCAGCATGAGAAATTAAACTATTTGAATCTTTATAGAACTCAGTTACTCCGATTGGTTCAAGAGCGTCAATTAATGTAAGAATGCCATTATTTTCTGATGTAGTAAAGGCACTGCCCATTCCAATAATTACATTCGTTTTTGACATATCCAGATAGGTACTATCTTGCATCTGAGAAAATATTTCAGAAATGCTTAAACCAGTTTTTACACCCTTTAATCGACTTGCTAGTTTCTTATGATCCTCAACTCCAAGCTTAATTGCTTCACGAATTAAAGCATTTAAAATCTGTTCTTGTTCATCCTGTAACTTTGATGGTTGATAAAGCATGAGATTTGCTACAATATTTCTTATCTCACGTTCAGGGACCTCATTCACCAACCATTTCTTGATGTTTTTGATTCCAGCTTTTTTAAGAACATTCAATATACCATAAGTTATTCCTAAATCAGCATTCAAAGACCTGTTAAATAAACCTCTATAAACTGAATAAATATCGGTAGTTGAACCCCCAACATTAACTGCTAATAAATTAATTTTTCTTTTCAGAGCATAAGAATAGAGAATTTTACCAATTGCAGCTTGTGTGGGAATTATTGGTTTTTTAACCCATTTAACAAGCTTATCGAAGCCAGGAGAATGAACAATTACATGCTGCATATAAGAATCATAGATTGCTTCTCTTGCTGGACCAAGGTTTTCTCGTTCAATCTCTGGACGAATATTATCAACTGATTGCACAGCATAATTTTTTTCAGGAAAGGTAGAAGATACCCTATTCCTTACTTGAATATTACCAGCATAAATTATTGGTAACTGATACTCTTCACCAAACCGAGGACGAACGTCAGCATTCTTAATTAATTCTGCCATCTCAATGACTTGACTTATGGCTCCTCCATCAGTTCCACCAGCTAATAAAAAGATATCAGGCTTAGTGTTCCTCAAGTTTTCAACTAAAATATAGGGTGGCCGTCGATCATCAATTGAGAGAGTATCCAACAAATAAGCACCAGCACCCAAGGCAGCTCGTTTAGCACTCTCACCACTAATCATTTCTGTTATTCCAGCCACTACCATATGCAATCCCCCCCCATTTCCACTGGAGATTAACAGCTCTAAATTCTCAGGACCATCTTTCCAAAAAGTTGTTCCAAAAGCGTTCTCAAAATCCTTTATAGTATTTCTAATTCCGATTGTTACATCAAGTTCTGGTGGATCAATTGTAGATTTGGCATCGCTTATTTTCATTATTGAATAATTTTTGTCATGAATTCTAATGAGCGTGGTTTTAGAATATTTCTCGCCAATGTCCATCAATAATTTGTAATTATTTTTTATCTCGCTCATTTTACTTCAAGTTTAAAAATACACAAAATTTATTTAATACTTGCGTTTTAATATTAAAATGTGGTTTTAATACCCAAGCTACATTTAAGGAGGATTAATATGGGGTACCAAATAGATTCACATAGGCTTTTGAAAACCATTAATAAAGACGCTTTTGAGTTATTAGAAGATAAGACTCGTAGAAACATAATTTCAATTTTAAAAGAAAATGAATTAACTGCTAAGGATCTTTCTATACGGCTAAATGTTAGCCCCCAAAATATTTACCATCATTTAAGGAAACTGAGTGAAGCTGGCTTAATATCAGAAATTCAAGAAAAAAGAATGGGACATATCATTGAAAGCTACTACACTGCAACAGCAGATACATTTGTATACCATGAAGATGAGATGAATGGTAGCGATGTCCATGGGTTCCTTGATGTTTTAAATGGCTTAAATGAGTTAGGTTCAAAAGTAATAGTAAATGAGGAAAATGCTGAAACCCTAATGAAAATGAGTCAAAATAAATCACAACTTTTAGAAACTCCCAACCCTTTAGAAAATATTTGTGGATTTTGTAGTTTTTCAGGCCTCTTTATGAAATTTGGTCCAATGAATCCGATATTATTGACTAAAATTCTTCAATTCAATAAAATAATTAACATGAGTGATGATGAATTCGAGAATGCTATAACTTTAACAAGAGAATTAAGAAAATTCCTGGCATCTATAAAAGAAGATGAGGATCCAATAATTCCTGAATAAATAATTTTAAAATCATGTTGACTATAGACAGATCATGTCAAGCATATCTTCCTTAACACCAACCATTTGTTCGTTAATGAAAATTGATCCACCACTTAATTCAACTGCTGAATCTCTGAAAATTGTTCAAGATTACGCTGCTAATATTCTTGGTGAGAAAGTAGTTGAAAAAATTTTAATTTATGCACCAGATGCAATTGGATTAAGTCTTTATAATGATTTTAAAGACGATTTTATAACCGTGGAAAGCATTGCTCCACTGAAAGTTCTGTTAAAGGCAGAATTACCAACTTATACACCAGTATGTTTTGGTAGCATGTTTACAGGAGCTTCACCAGAAGTCCATGGGATAAAAAAATATGAGAAACCAGTGCTAAAATGTGATACACTTTTTGACGCATTGAGTAGAGCAAACAAAAAAGTAGCAATAGTTGCAGTAACAAATAGTAGTATAGATCTCATTTTTAAGAAAAGAGCCATCGACTATTATTCATTAGAATATGATCCCCAAGTCAATGAAATGACTCAGCTTCTCATTGAAGAGAAGGATTATGATTTCATTTTAGTGTATAATCAAGAATATGATGACATAATGCATGCTTCTACACCACGAGATCCTAAAGCATTAGACGCCTTTAGAAATCATCTTTCTGCCTTTAATAAAATATCCAATACATTTAATCAGAGGCTTCAAAAAAAGAATCGAGCAATAGTGTTTGCTCCAGATCATGGCACTCACCTTGATGCAAATACTGGCAAAGGTGCCCATGGAACTGATTTAAAAGAAGATATTGAAGTGAACCACTTCTGGGGAATTTATAATAAAAACAATAATTAAAAAATATACATTTTAATAAAAAATTGAAAAAAATTAAGCCTTTAACTTTGCTAGACGTTCATTGATAATAGTTAATCGTTTTTCAAGTCGCTCCTTAACTGATTCAAGTAACTCAACTTCCTCTTCCACAGACATGAATGCAAAATTCATCCACATTCTACGCCTCATCTGATGTCCACGATGATATCGACCATAGCCATGATGCCCATCATACCTATGTTCAGATCCTTCAATCGGTTCATCATCTTTTTCTACATTTATTTCATCTTTCTTTTCTTCACTCATTTTATTTCATCCTTCTTTACTCTGGAATTTTTGCTTATAATATTCAGCTAAATCATCTAAAAGCGCCTTTCTTTTTAACATAATTTCTAAGCCAGATTTCAGAATCTCTGATCCTTCAGTGGATATAGTGTAAACGCGGCGGTCAGGTCCAGAAGCCTTCTCTTCCCAAACGCTAGTAATTAGTCCATGATGTTCCATTCTGCGTAAAATTGTGTAAACTGAACCAGCTTCAAGTCTATTTTCCTGTAAAAAGCCTCTAGAGCTTAATTCTTCCATAATTTGGTATCCATGCATAGGTTTCTCATGTATTAAACGCAGGAAAAGAAACTGAGTCCATCCTCTTTCAGGGTTATTCTTAATTACATGACCTCTTCGCTGATGGCGCCCTTGGTATTCATGTCCAGAGTTGTGCATGACATAGTTATAGATAACAATGTTACTTATAAAGTATTATGTCATCACTTAAAACATACAATAATAAAAATGATAGGTTTTAACAAATTAATAATTCGTTTCATCTAATTCTTTTATTAAATCCTTAATTCTAAAAATTATATTATCTCGTATTTTTCTGACTTCTTCGATTGATTTTCCACGAGGATCTTCAATTTGCCAATCTCTTAATTCATTTGGTACAATTGGGCATTCATCTTCACCACATCCCATCGTAACCGCTAAATCTGCTTCTAAAAGCATTTCTTTAGTTAATTTTTTAGGTTTTTTATTGCTAATATCAATATCTATTTCTTTTAGAGCTTCGACAACAATTGGATTAATTTTTTCTGAGGGATTACTGCCTGCACTTATTCCCCTATATCTTCCATTAGAATAGTAATTAAACAAAGCTTCTGACATTTGGCTTCGTCCAGCATTATGCACACATATAAAAAGTACTGTAAACATCAAAAATATTTTTTAAATCCTAAGTAAAAAAGATTAAGATAATATTTTCAATGAACTCGATTACTAAGAAACAAAATAATTTTAGGGGATTAGTTCATTCTTCTTTTGTGCTTACTATTTTGATGATTAGTATAGCATCTGGTACAATATACTAAACGATTATCAGCCACAGTAAAAGTGGGAATGAACTCGCATCCACACTTAGCGCATTTATATTTTGACATATTTAATTCGGTGTTAATAGTAATATTTTCGTTTTTAATCTCAGCAATTTTTACGTGAGTCATGCCTTTAATTCGGTTAAGGTCTTTCATTTCCTCAGGGCTAACAAAGGAAATAGCTATGCCTTCAGCCTCCATTCTTGCAGTCCTGCCAATCCTATGGAAGTATACTTCAGGATCTTGTGGAAGATTAAAATTGATTATATGACTAATGTCCTGAATGTCAAGTCCTCGTGATGCTACATCTGTCGCTACCAAGAATCTTAATTTACCTCTCCTGAATGAGTCTATTACACTTTCACGCTGAGGTTGTGTGAGACCTCCATGTAATGTTTTAGCATCATATCTTCTTACAGACAACATTTTTGCTATGCGGGCTGCGCCATTCTGTGTTTTACAGAATATTATTGCTCGTTCAATTTTTTGCTCATCAAGAATATTTAATAATAATTTAAATTTGTTAACTGACTCTACTTTTATGTAATTTTGTTCGATTTGTTTGAGAGCAATTTCATCTTTACTGACAAGTACCTTTTCGGGGTATTTCATGAATTTATTGCATATTTGCATCACGTTACGTCCAAGAGTAGCTGAAAATAGGCTAATCTGCTTATCTTTAGGGGTGTTGTTTAGAATGCTTTTAATATCGTCGATGAAGCCCATGTCAAGCATTCGATCTGCTTCATCGATAACAACAATCTTCGTTTTCTTAAGGTTCAGAGTTCCTTGACGAATATGATCTAATATCCTTCCGGGAGTACCAACAACAATATGAACGCCATCGTTGATAGCCTTGGTTTGACGTTGCATGGAGTCGCCTCCATATACGGTTACGATTTTTACTCCACGGTATTTAGCTAAGCGACTCAAATGTTCAGTGATCTGGATTGCCAGCTCACGGGTTGGTGCTAGAACGAGTCCTTGATTATACTTTAGATTAGGGTTAACAAGTTCAATCATGGGAATTCCAAATGCAGCGGTTTTCCCAGTTCCAGTTTGAGCTTGCCCCACTACATCTCTACCATCAAGTAAAGGTATTATTGATTGAGCCTGAATTGGTGAAGGAGTGTTCCAGCCCATTTCAGATATGCTTTTCATAACTTCTTTACTTAAGTTGAAGTCTTCAAAGCAATTCACTTGCATGTTTTTTCCTCTTAATCACTTGAATGCGGCCTGTCATAATCGCAAGCTTTTGCTTCGAGTCAAAACATGCAGCGGATTCTATGTGACCACCCATTTGCCTCTATCCTAGGTTAAAAGGATTTAGGTAATACATTCTTCAGAATCATCTAAAGTTAAAAAACTTCATGAATTCTAGAATAAATTTTTCAAGGCTAATAACTAAAATAGAGTGATTACAATTATGTCAATTTGGTTTTCCTTAAGTGCTCTAGGCTTATTAATTGCAGCTTATCTCCATGTGAAATCAGTTCAACATACTAAACTTAAGGAAAAATTTGGGGAAGAAGATGGAAGAAAAAGAGGGATAATATTAGCTAAAACATCAGGTTGGCTTGAATCAATTTGTCTTGTTGGGATATGGGTTTCACCGCAACCTACTTTTTTCGTATCTTTTTATCAGATAGGTTCATTTAATTTGTTTGGTCATGCAATTTCTCTTATTCAAATTTTTCCTTCGATAATTTTTATATTACTAGGAATTTGTTTTGGGATACGCGGATTAATGGAAGTCGGTTTTGAGGTTGCTGATTCTCATAAAATTCCAAATAACCTGCAGACTTCAGGAGTATATAGTTATGTAAGACATCCTCAATATTTTGGGTGGTTCATGGCTCACATTGGATTCACAATTTTATTATCAGTGCAATATTCGCTTTTATTTACACCAGTGTTATTTGTAATCATATACGTTATTTCAAAAGCAGAAGAAAGGGATCTTGAAGAAGCATTTGGTGATGAATACCAGGACTACAAATCGAAAGTACCAATGTTAATTCCCAAAATTGATAAAATAATTCGTAGAGGGGCCAATTGATACATTTTTTGAATTTGGTAGTCAATTGATTAGATTATCACTTTATTTTATGTGGAGGTATTGTTATGGCAAAACGACACCTGTCATTTCCTGCAAGAACACTCTCTAATACTTCGACTTCAACTGGTTCACCGAGGATGATGTCCCAAGGTAGTTTTTCATACCCTGCACTGCAATAACACAATTCTTTTAAGTTATCTGAAGTACCATCTAAAATCGAATTTCTAGCAAGTGGACAATGGCACATGTAGAATCGCTTCATTTTTGGATCAGTTTCATGAAGCCATTTAACAGGATCATATGCAATTTTGGATTTAATGATCTTATTCCCATCTCGAATACCATTTTGTATTGTAGGGTCAGCTCTAACATATTCAACTACTTCTGGTGTAATCTCCTGCTCATACCATAACCTACCAGATTTCATGACATCCTCTAACTCTTTTACAAGCATCAAATACTCACCTTTCAAGAATTCATCAATTGAGTTTGCTGCTTCCCATCGTTTTTTCTTTTCATTAAAACTTGATTCAGGAATTCTATGATGATTACCAGTTAATACCGTTTGAGCTACTTTGGGTTCAACAGTATTGTAAAGTTTTTTTAGTAATTCTGCTGTGCATGCGGGATATGATTCAGGTGGAGAACCTAATGGAGGCTCATTAAGTCCTTGGAAAACTTCTTCACGAATCTTTTTTCCTGAAATTTTCTCTAATCTATCGCTAATGCTTCTATATATATCTCGATTACCCACAATTTTTGTGAAATAGCTGTAAAAGTCGTTTCTTTTAACTAACCAAAAATATCGAGCTAAGGCAAGAAGATTATCGGGATTATTTTTTCCCTGCTCTATTAGAAATAATAGATATTTTTTTAGATCATCTAAAGCAGCTGAATCAAAATTTTTTCCTATATCAATAAGATGTTTTTCAAATTTTTCTACTTCATTTATTGCATTATTAATAATGTTAAAATTTAAACCTCGTTTAGTAAGATATTCACGATACTCGTTTTCTTTCATACTAAAACACTTAATCCCAATCATAAAGTAAATTAGGATACTAAAATTTTTACTATTTAAGAATTGAAATTAACGTCAAACTAATTGTTTTATGTAGATCTTTAATTAATATTTTGACATATTAATTTGAATAAATTGGATAATCTCGTATATGTTTCTGTTATTTACCCAGAAAAAAATTCAGAGACTTCGGCCCTATTATTAGCAGAGAGTATAAGAGCCTTTGCTGGAAAATTAGCTAATAACCCAATATGGTTTTATACACCAAAAACTGGAGAGATAGATGCTGGCACAAATGCTAGGTTAGCTGAGCTTTCTGTTGAATTAATCTCTTATAAACCAGTTAGCGATGATTTCTTCTTTTTAAATGATGCTAAAGCAGCAAAATCTGCTGAAAACAAAGCATTGAAAAAAAGTGAACAAGTT
>VGJH01000039.1 GCA_016867505.1 Candidatus Bathyarchaeota archaeon | reverse complement strand
GATTTTTACTCCTTCAAGTGTCCCTTTCGATAATAGTGCCCTAATGTATCTTACCATCTCTTCTGAGTTACTCATTAATCCGCCATCAGCGATCATCTGTCCATAAGGGTAACGTGTGGCAACTTTGACTCCACTTTCTGAAGTAATGTAGGGTGTAGCTACATCTTTTTCGTTAATAATATCCTCTTCTTTGAAAGTGCTTTTATTCATTCCTAAAGGTTTCAAGATATTTTCTTTGATATAATCGGGATAAGATGTGCCTGATGCTTTTTCTATTATTGACCCAAGGATAATGTATCCTTCATTGAGGTAAGCATGACGTTCTCCTGGTTTAGTTATTGCCCAATCCTCTGCACCATTCATAAACATTAGTAAGTCTTGGGGGCTTGCTATTGGGAACCATCTGTCATAGATTCCTGTTACCATACCTAAAGTTGCTTCAGCATATCCAAGCGCTGAGAATCCACTGCTATGACTTAAAATATGTTTAATTAGAACTTCTTCGCCATTCGCTTTACTTTTAAATGGAATGTATTTGTCAACCGGGTCATTAATGTTAATGAGGCCCTTCTCATGTAGCTGCATTATTCCTAACGCAGTAAAAGTTTTGGTTACGCTTCCTATACAATAGATTGTTTCTGGTGTAGCACTCGATCCCTGAATGAAATCTCTGAACCCAAATCCCTTTTTATATGTTATTTCGTCGTCTTCGATTATTGCAATACTTAATCCAACTATGCCTGAATCGCCCATTCGTTTGAAAATGAAACTTTCAAGATCCAGTGTTTTTTTAGAATTGAGCATGGTCATGATAGTCTCCAGATATTGGTCTTTTTTAATTATTTGCTTTTCTGAAAAATGTATGTTATTCGCTTAGACTTATCTCGATTCTTTCTCTACCTCTGCCTGGTTTACTTCCTCTTTTAATATTGATCTTGCCAATCTCTTTTGTATTTTTTACGTGTGTTCCACCACACTCCATTGGCGCAAATAATGAAATTCTCCAGGTAATTCGATCTTCATTATTAAATTTTTCATGTGAAATTGGTAGTGAGTCTAATATTAGTTTATTAACTTTTTCTTCAACAGCTATCAGCTTCTGTCTATCTAAGGGTTCATTGAAGAGATAATCTGATCTATCTTTTTTATCATCTAGTAGTCCTGAGGAAGATGGCTTACAGCTGCTCCCAAAAACCTCCTGCATTACATAATATACTAGATGAGCAGCAGAATGCAACCGCATGATTTTGTATCGTCTATCCCAATCAATTTGACCATGAACAATCTGATTTAAAGTAAAATTAGACTCAGATTCAAGGATGTGTTGAATAAGATCTCCTTCTTTTAAAGAGTTAACGACTTTTATACCAGATAAATTACCAATATCGCCTACTTGACCTCCACCTTGAGGAAAAAAGCAAGTTTGATCTAGAACCACTATATTTTTCTCAATCTGCAATACCTTTGCATCAAAGTATTTCATGTAAGGATCTATTCTGAAAAGCTCTTTGGTCAATTCAAGAAATAGGTAGGTTAACAGAATATAAATAATAATTTTAAAAGTGTGTTTTATGGGTATACTCTGCGCATATCTCTTGGGAATGGTATTGCATCCCGGATATGTTCAAGCTTTAGCATCCAGCAAAGAACCCTCTCTACACCTAATCCAAAACCGCTATGTGGCACGGTTCCCCATTTACGAAGGTCAGTGTACCACCCATAATCTTCTGGTATGAATCCATCGTTTATTATTCGTTGTACTAGCTGATCGTAATCATGGACTCTTTGTCCTCCACCAATTATTTCACCATATCCTTCAGGTGCTAGAAGATCTGAGCTAAGTGTCACTTCTGGACGAGCAGGATCTGGCATATGATAGAAGGGCTTAATTCCTGTTGGGAATCCCCTTACCCAAAAGGGTGTCTCAAATTCTTTTGTCAGGGGCTCTTCTTGCTGCCATCCAAAATCGTCTCCCCAGTTCATCTCTGTCCCTGATTTCTGTACGATCTCAACTGCTTCATCATAGGTTATTTTTGGGAATGGGGGTTTTAATTTTAGGAGTTCATTTGGGTCTCTACCTGCATTCTTGACCTCTCGTGGCATTTCGTTCGCTAATTTGTGTGCAATATAGCATACGAGTCTGTCACCAGTTTCATTAATGTTATTTAAGTTGCTCCAGGGTTCTTCACATTCAAGATGCCAGAATTCACTTAGGTGTCGACGTGTCCTGCTTGGCTCTGCTCGAAAACTTGGGGCAAGCGTGAAGATTTTTCCTACGCTACTCATCATTGCTTCAGCATATAACTGCCAGCTTTGGCTTAGGTAGACGCCTTTCCTTTCAAAGTATTTAACTTCGAATAGGGTTGAGCCTCCTTCACATGCTCCAGTTTGGAAGCTTGGGCTTTGTATCTCAGTATATTCGTTTTCCCAGAAGTATTTTCGAGCAGATTCCATGAATTTACTGCGTATCCTGAAGATATTCATCAATTTAGGGTCTCTGATCCATAGATGCCTATTATCCATCAGGAATTCCAGGCCATGATCTTTTTTAGCAATTGGAAAATCTGGTTGAGCAATGTAGACTGTTCCAAGATTATTAACGGAGAGCTCGTAACCATTTAGCGCACGTTGATCCTTTTTTACTATTCCACTAACTTCGAGTGAAGACTCTTGTGTCAACTTTTCCAGCTTATTATAATTAGCCTCATCAACATTACGTTTATTAACTGTGCACTGTAAAATCCCAGTGCCATCTCTTATCATTAAGAACAGGATGCCTCCGCTGCTTCGACTATTCCAAAGCCAGCCTCTTACATTTACCTGCTCATTATCTTTTTTTCCGTCAATTATCTTAGCGATGTCTACGAATCCGGTCATATTGACCGAAGAATCAACCGCTACCTCTGATATATAGAGTATTCCATTTTTGATACTTCACTATCGATTTTTCTTCAGGTAAAAGCAATCTTTAAGGCCATTTCCTTGCCCTTTTCCCCCAGATTCCTCGTCTTGGTCTCCAGGATTCGCAGGATTCTTTTTCCGCTGAAAATATTTTACGATGTTTTTGGCAGTAAAAAGTTTTTGAGAATAATCCACAATCACCACATTTTTTACCTACATTTAATGGACGACGATTACTCCATCTGCGTGGTCTACGTCTACCTTCTGTGGACATCGGTCAACTCTGAAGCGGTTCACTGGAATATAAATTAGGTTAATTCTTGAAAAATGCTCCTAAACCAGTTTGTCGAGGGCGACCAACAAGTTCATCAAAGTTCATGTCAAGGGCATCTAGTATTTGCTCAAAAGTAGCTTCTAAGTATTCTTCGTATTTGTTTATGTCAACATCTTTAATATTGGCAATTTGAACCGGTTTAACTCCATCGCGTGTAACTACATAACTGATTATGTCACCTTCACGTATTTCATGGCCTTGATCAACAAGCATTCTAGCAGCTTTAACGTGTTGGGGATTAGTGTCATAGCCTTCAACGTTTTTACCCATCATCATGCTGAAAGCAACTTCAGAAATGTTGAAGTCGCGTTTCTTTAATTTATTACTGATGTTGGAGACTAGTCTCTTGATCTGCTCCTTAGCGTGGGGAAACTCTTCAGGTTTTTCGACATTGCTAAGTATTCCAGTCAACTGAATGAATGCATCTTTTAATATAGGTGGAATATGTCTTTTTTTGCCTGTTAACCCCTTGATATCTAGTTTTCCATCAGGGTAGACTCCGAGATAATTTTTCTTTCGGCTGCTGAATATTGCATATCGATAATTTTTATCGACATCAAGGTCGATTCCCAATTCAGAGTCGGCCCATTTAACCAGATTCTCGATTTGATTTTCATCAGGATTTTCTAAGAAAACTGAATCAGTGTCCCCATAAATTACTTCAATACCCAGTTGTTGACTTTTCTCGATTGCTTTTGACATTGCATAGCGACCAACAGCTGCAGTACTTTCAGCTAATGGTGGACAGTATAAGGGGAAACTTTCCGACCCAAAAACTCCGTAGCTTGCATTCAGAAATACTTTCAGTGCTTGCTGAACAACATCATAATATTGTCGTTCCTCTACAGTCAGAATATTATCTTTACTGAGTGGTTTATACCACTGAACCCTAAGGTCTTTTAGGCTTCCAATTATTAAAGAAGCCATTCCACGCTTTTTGGTACAAACCCAATGCGGTGTTCCAGGAACCTTATTCTCTCGACATTCTGGATGAGGACATAAAATTGTGTCATAACTGAGATTCCAGTTACGTATAGCTGAAGGATATAAACTGGCAAAGTCGCAGACTGTTACATTGAAGTGTGTTCCAGGTGTAGGATCTCTAACTATCGCGCCTTGATATTTTTTACCTTTAATTATGCTTGTTGTACTGACGCTGCCTTTCATTTCTAGAATATCTTCTGTGTTGGGTATGAGCCAACCTTGACTTCGATGCTCATACTCCATTAAAGCTAGTATCCATCGGCTTACTCCCTGCCTAGTCACATCTTCCATAATCATTTTACTTATTCGGGTTAGAAGCATGGCTAGGTTCATGACGAGATCATGGTTGAAGGCAGTGAGTTGATAAGTGATATCAGCATCTTGCATACAGTATTGTGCTAATTCATTTATGTTCAGATCCATTATGTCACCAATCTCAATTTTCTTCATGTTGATAAGACCTGAACTGATGTCATTCAATGTATTTTCCCTGTATCGGTTACCAAAAGCGTAACCCTGAATGCTACGATTTAAGAAAAATCTGTAAAGATCGAGGTGAACCCCATTCCTTAAGAAGGCGAATCTTTGTCCAAGGACGATTGGGTTTTCTGAGTCAGGTATACCAAGATTTTTTGCCCTGTTATGTAGGAATTTAAAATCAAAGTCGTCGCCATTAAAGGTAAGAATAACGGGGAATTTGTTAAGTACTTTAAAGACTTCCTGAATTAGCTTTTTTTCATCAGTATAGACCTCAACTTTAGCCCCGAGAATTACAGGTGCTTCGACGTCAATTCCCATATCATTTAGCAATAATATTCTCCTATAGCTATCATTACCTGCGATTCCTACTGCGGTAATTGGATCAGTTGCATCATCTGCGCTGGGCATTCTATTTCTTACACTAGGTCGCACTTCAATGTCAACTGCAACTCTTCTAATTTTGGGAACAGGACACTGTAGTAATCGTGCCCATTCCTTCATACCTTTCTTAAATTCTGGTTCAATGCTCTGGAATATTACATCAAGTTTGTCTTCAGTTTCTTTCGGAAGAGTATAGCCTTCTTCAATTAAGTTGCCTTTCTCGATTCTGTAGGGCATCCCAGTGATTATACCACGATCATAGAGGTAACATTGATAATACCTTATCCTGCTTTCCCAACTATTATCAAGCAGGTTTCTTATTGGTACCCCTCTACCTCCACCTATACTAAGTGGATCATGGGCAACAATTTTAGTTACATTAATGTTTTTGTCTTTAAGAGCATCATATTTCAGTACCTGTTCCATAAAAAAATAGCCATCATGCTTGATGATTTTACTGTTTTTTTCTAATTCATCGATTGGCAACTTAGAAATGCAATAAGGTAAATGATTCGAGTTATCATACCAAAGATAAATTTGCTGACTCACTGGTTCGTATAAGCGTAAATAGGCTTTCTGTTCATCTCCGTCATACCCTGCTGAGAGAAGGTAACTAGTTGGTAAATCCTCGGGGGCAAGTCGCCCCTTTGGCTTAATTTCTTCAACCTCCTCCTCGACCAGGTAATCAGGTACTGACATATCCTAAAGTCATATTCTTACTAACTTAATATGGTTTTGAGCAATATTATAAGATTAATAAAACAAAAATTGGTAATCTAAATGATTTTAGTTTTAGCTTTTTCAAATATGTAAAGCGACTCTAACAGGATATATGCGGCAAGAATTGAAGTGTACCCACTATCATATTGTGGACAGACTTCTGTAAGATCGATGCCACATAATTTGAAGTTCTTTAAGCTATCAATTATGTCTAGTAACTCGGTTGTGCTTATTCCTTCAGGACATGGATTACCTACAGCAGGAGCCTCAGAAGGATCCAAAACATCGACATCAATGCTAAGATACAAGGAGTTAACTCCTTTCAAATGCTTTTCTAAAATTTCAGTAACCCATTTTACTCCATTCTTTTTAATATCTAAAGCTGAGATAAACTTAATATTATTTAAATTAGCATAAACAATCTCTTCTTTAGATAAGGCTCTAGCGCCAAGAACCAAAATTTTGGCTGAATTTTTTTCAAGACTACGTCGAAGCCAAGTTGCATGACATATCTTTTGCTCAAATAAAGTATCTCTTAGATCTAAGTGTGCATCAAAAACAATGATGGCATCTGGTTTTAATGCATTTACAGCTCCTAAACTAATGGTATGCTCACCACCAAGCATAACCGGAATTTTATTAGTCTTGGATAGTTCATTGCATATTTTTTCAATTTTTTCTAAAATTGAATCTATAGATATTTCAACTTCAATTTCGCCAATATCAGATAAATTTAGGTTTTCCCAGTCTAATTCAGTTCGTTCACTATAACTTTCCATATAATGTGTTGCTTTTCTTATAGAAGTTGGTGCAAATCTGCTTCCACTTCTGTAAGATGAAGTCTTATCGTAAGGAACTGAAAAGAAAATATAATCAACGTCATTGGTATCTCCCAACTTTTCGAAGAAGGCTTCAGGAACAGGTTTTAAAAGATTTGATAAAGCATTAATCACAAGCAACAATTGTGATTATTTACTTTTAATTGTTTAGTATCACATAATGACCTAAAATTTAGTTTAGTGCTTAATTGAATACAGTGAAGGGTATTAAAAATTTTTTTAAAAACTAATCCTTATTAGGAATGGTCTAAGAAGCTTATTTGTGTAGCTGGCTACCATTCTCCATATGGTCAGTTTGACCTAGCTTGCTACACAATTCTCATCAAAGCATTCTAAAAGAATTTAAAAATATTAAATTTGAATATAATCAGTCTCATTTTTATAGTTTCTTCAACTCAAGATATCTTGGGCATGTAATTAAGTGATCATTAACTAAACCTACTGCCTGCATGTAACTGTATATTATTGTAGGACCAATAAATTTGAATCCAAGTTTTTTAAGATCATTACTAATTTTTTTACTAAGCTCAGTTTCAGGTTTCATTTCATTAAACGATTTTAATTGATTGTCAATAGGTTTGTTATTAACGTATTTCCAAATGAAATTATCAAAACTGCCATATTTTTTCTGGATTTCGATAAAACACTTTGCATTGTTTATTATTGATTCTATTTTTCTTTTATTTCTAATTATTCCTGGGTCTGTTAATAATTTTGACGCATCTTCATCTGAATATCTTGCAATTTTTGAGGCATCAAATCCTTGAAAGGCTTTTCTATAATTCATTCTTCTTTTTAGGATTTGACTCCAACTGAGACCAGCTTGCATACCTTCGAGTGATAAGAATTCAAAGTGTAAAATATCATCATGTACTGGAGTACCCCATTCATCATGATAAGAAGCCATTAATTTATCAGTGACCTTCCAACAATTCTCCATGCTTTATTAATAAAATTTATTATTAATATAAGTTTAATGAAAAAATATTTTTGAGGTTACGAATTTGAGTGAAATTTTTATACTTTTCATATGAGTTTAAAAGCAGGTGACCATCAGTTTTCTCGAGCAACTTGAAAGCGAAAGAGATCAAAGAGACTATCAAACAAGTCTACACTGTAATTGCCGAGTCTCCAGTCCAAGATGTTGATTCTAAAGATGAACAAGAATGTTCTAGTTGTGCTGATGGGTGTGTTGAGGGTTGTTCATGTGGTGGAGACAATTTTGATCCTATGCAAGCTGCTTTAGATGTTGGTTATGCAGCTGAAGATTTAGAAAATATTCCTAAAGAGTCAATTTTAGGGCTTGGTTGTGGAAATCCAATTGGTCTTGCTTCTCTTCAGCCTGGGGATATAGTGCTTGATATAGGTAGTGGTGCTGGAGTCGATGTTTTTCTTGCCAGCAAGAAAGTTGGTGCTAAAGGAAAAGTTATTGGTCTTGACTGTAATGAATCGATGATTTCACGCTCACAAGAATCTGCAAAGAAATATAAATATAAAAACGTTGAATTTAAACTCGGAGAGATGGAGAATATTCCTCAAGAAGATTCATCAATTGATGCTGTCATCAGTAATTGTGTCATTAACCTGAGCCTTGATAAGCCTCAAGTCATTAAAGAAATTTATCGAATCTTGAAACCTAATGGAAGGATGATTATCAGCGACATGGTTACTGTAGGTAAATTGCCTGATGAGGTTAAAGAAAATGCTGAGGCATGGGCAAGCTGCATTGCAGGAGCTGAGGAAAAGGATGTCTTTCTTAATCTAATAAATGAAGCTGGTTTTAAGCAAGTTAAAGTTCTAAACGACTATGCATATGCAAGCGATTATGAAGAGATGAATGAAAAAATTCATAGCGTAACAATTTCAGCTTCAAAATAATTTTTAACCTTTAAAAAACCTACCTCTAATATATGCTCCAAGAAACATAAACAATAATC
>VGJH01000038.1 GCA_016867505.1 Candidatus Bathyarchaeota archaeon | reverse complement strand
AAGCATTTCAAGAACTCCCTGTAGAGTTGATGTATGTTGGTCTGGATGAAGTTCTGTGATTGCGGGGTCACTAGCAATCACCTCATTAATTATGGGATTATATTTCATTGTGCAGCTACCAAGCGGATAAATTACTCCACTGTTTACTCCATAATTCATTTGACTTAGATGGATGTAGTGTCTAAGCACATCAATCTCTGATACTTCAGGAAGGGCTGGCATTTCGCTTCTCACTAATTCTTCAGGAATGAGATCAATCGCATCACCAACCGCATCTGTAATCTCAGCTTCTATTTCAGGCACTCCGAAACCAGTCCTGCCTGAGTGGCTGAGCTCAAAAATTAGTGGTTCATGCCAATCTGCTTGCTGGAATTTTTTACTCATCAATCAAGCACCTCCTTCAGAGTATTAACAAGAATATCAATATCCTTCTTGGAGTGCATCTCAGTTACACAGAATAGAGCAGAGTCTCCGAGTTCTGGATAATACCCCTTAAGTGGGAGACCTCCCTGGATTCGAGCTAATAATAGGTTACTATTCACTTTCTCATATGGTATCTTGAAATTCACCGTGAATTCTTTGAAGTGGTAGCTAGTAAATAATGGAGCTTTAACACCAGGCAGTTCACTCAATTTTCTCATTGCATAATGAGTTCTGCTTGTTACAAGTTCACCTAATTCCTTGAGTCCCTTTGGTCCTAGTAAGCTTAGGTAGACAGCACTTGCCACACTGCAGAGAGCTTCATTACTACAGATGTTGCTTGTTGCTTTCTCACGTCGAATATGTTGCTCCCTTGTCTGTAATGTCATCACAAAGGCACGACGTTTATCCTCTAAAGCTTCTGTTACACCAATAATTCGCCCAGGCATCTGCCTAATAAGAGTATTATCGTGGTTACAAGCGAAAATTCCAAGCAATGGTCCACCAAAATTCATGTGGTTACCAAGAGGCTGTCCTTCCCCTACAACAATGTCTGCTCCATAATCTCCTGGTGCCTTCAGTATGCCTAATGAGATGGGATCTACTCCAACTACAAATATTGATTTCTTATCATGCGTAATTTCTGATATTGCATTAACAATTTCTTCGACGAATCCCAAATAACTCGGATTCTCAACATATACCGCAGCAGTGTTTTCATTGACTTTATTTTTTAAATCCTCTATATCCATCTGACCCGTCTCTGGGTCATAATTAACCATCTCAACCTTCATACCAGCTGGCTCAACATAGGTTTTTAATACGCTCAATCGTTTTGGGCTGATAAAGGTAGGTACAAGAACCGTGTTTCTATGATTTAATCTACTAGCAAGAAGCGCTGCTTCTCCAATTGCTGTTGACCAATCGTAAAGCGAAGCATTAGCAACACTCATTCCTGCTATCTCACAGATGAGGCTCTGGTACTCAAATATGCTTTGCAGTATCCCTTGACTTATCTCAGGTTGGTAAGGCGTGTAACTCGTTAAAAACTCTGCTCTACGCACAACCTCATCAACAACTGAGGGAACATAGTGAGGCCACACTCCCCCACCGAGGAAAGGCGGGCATCTTAGGTTAGTGTTCTTATGCAGCGTAGAAAGAACATTCTCTTTAACTTCTGATTCGGTATGAAGCTCTGGAACATCTAGTTCTCCTTTAAACCTCAAACCATCAGGGATGTCAGCGTAGAGATCTTCAATGGATTTGATCCCAATCTCATCCATCATCTTCTCCTTAACATCAGCTACGCTGTTGGGTAGATATTGATGCGGTTTACTCATTCAAGCGCCACCATGATTTAGATTTATGTCTGTGATAAATCTACAATTAGCAGGAATCCCTATTCTAACTTTAATTTTTCGGCATAAATTTATTAAAAAATAAAAAAGACAGTTTTAACCTCATAAAATATATAATACTGTACCAGCTTTGTCTGGAGTGATTTAGCCATGCATGAAGTTAAGATTGATTACAAAAAATGTGTTTACTGCAGGACCTGTATAACAGTTTGTCCAATGGGAGTATATACAGATGAAACTGATAAAGTGGAAGTAACCAATGCCAGCGACTGTGTTGCTTGCATGTCATGTGTACCAGCATGTCCAACTGATGCAATAACTGTGAAAGAAAATCCCTAAAACTTTAACACCTAACAGATTAAACGAATCATCATTAACTATCACCTATAAATTGACCTTAAAGCAATAATGCTTATTTTGTTTAGCTCTTTTTTATAAGAGTCTATGCCACATAACCTTGATGATCTCGAGTACATAAGAAAGCTAGATTCAAAGGGTATGCTAGATGTAGTTCATAAGTTCCCTGAAAACTGTCTCGATGCTATCAGTACTGCGGAAAGAAATGACTTAGGATTATTAACTGGCAAATATTTTAAAAATGTAATTATAGTAGGGATGGGTGGCTCAGCAGTTGGAGGCCTATTAATCCGTGACTGGTTAAAATTCACGTGTAAAATCCCCTTCATTGTCCTAAGAGATTATACTCTTCCCGAATTTGTTGCTGAAGACACTTTAATCCTTGCAGTAAGTTATTCAGGTAATACAGAAGAAACCATTAGCGCGTTACTTGAAGGATTAAAACGAAAATCCTCTATCATCACATTTTGTTCAGGAGGAAAAATGGAGCAGATTGCTAAGGAATATAATCTTCTCCTATTCAAGCTACCTCAAGGATATCAACCACGTGCAGCGATGCCTTATCAGTTTTTTGCTGTTGCTGTGGTTCTTAAAAAATTAGGATTAATCAACGACCTGTGGAGGGAAGTAGAAGAAGCAATCGCGATTGTAACTAGCTTACGGAAGGAGCTTCAGCCTGAAACGCCTTTAAAAGATAATATATCAAAACTTTTAGCCTTAGAACTTCGTGATTATATTCCCTTAATTTATGGCTCAAGTATTCATGAGGCAGTCGCATACCGTTTTAATACTCAATTTAATGAGAATGGTAAAAGCCCAGCAGGAACCAACTTTTTCCCCGAAGCATTCCATAATTCAGTAATGGCTGGAGAGGGGCGGAGAGAACTTCTCAAACATTTATGCGCTTTAATTATACATGATCCCTTGGAAGACCCAGATATAGCAGCTAAAATTACTAGGTTCATTAGAATTTTAGAATCAAAATTTGCTAAAGTAGTTGAGGTTGAAGCTCGGGGGAATGGACGTCTAGCTAGAATATTATCTGCATTGTATATTGGGGATTATACCAGCATTTATTTAGGCGTATTATATGGAAAAGATCCAAGTTCAACAGATTCTATTGACATCTTGAAAAAGGGTTAAGCTAGTCTATTTTTTATTTTTTTCAATCCTTAATTGGTTTGTTTCTGCTTCATCTATTATACCATTAACATCAAAAACAACTCCATACTGGTTGATTGCAGATTTTTTTGTGATAAAACCATTCTGCAAGTCTCGCAGAACATCTGAGGGCAATCTTTCCAATGGGTTACCATACCCACCACCCCCAGGAGTCTTAATGATGAGCTTGTCTCCTTCCACTATTTTTATAGTGGTTTTTGATGGTAGCTTAATTTTTTCCCCAGTCTTCTTATGTAGCCAGTATTCTCCTAGCGCTCCTGGTTGGCCACCCTTTATTCCCCATGGAGGGTTTTTTGTTCTCTCTGCTAGAATGTTTAGAGTTGCCTTCGATGATAGTAAAGTCCAGCTTCTCTCTATTCCACACCCTCCCCTATATTTACCAGCGCCTCCTGAGTCAGGAATTAATGAGTAAGAGTCAAAGCGTAATGGTAAATACGCTTCTAAGGCTTCTATTGGGGTGTTCATGGTATTAGTCATATTCACGTGAACTCCATCAATGCCATCACCTGTGGGTCTTCCTCCGCTTCCTCCACCGATGGTTTCATAGAAGGTCCAGGGTGCTCCATCTGCCCTTACTCCACCGATGGTGATGTTATTCATTGTTCCTAAACCTGCTGCAGGTATGTTTTCTGGGATGATTTGGCTGAAGACTTTCATTAATGCATCAACATTGCGTTGACTTGTCTCAACATTTCCACCAGCGACAGGAGCAGGCCTGATTGGATTCATTAAAGTTCCTTTAGGAACTTTTAGTGTGATAGACCTGAAACATCCATCGTTTACTGGTATTGAATTGTCGGTTACACTTAGTAATGTATAGTATATTCCTGCGATTGTGACTCCTAAGGGGGCATTCACTGGTGCTTCAACTTGGTTAGATGATCCTGTGTAATCAATAGTGAGTGAATCTCTACAGACTGATATTGTTACAGATATTATTGGTTCGACTCCATTAATCTCCTCAAGGCTATCAGAAGCTGAATATTGTCCCTCAGGCATTGATTTTATGATGCTCCGCATTCTATGTTCACTATAATTCATGATTTCATCCATTGAGGTGCATAGAATTTTCGTGCCGTATTCTCTTGTTAATTCATGTACTCTAATTATGCCCGTGTTGTTAGCTGCTATCTGAGCCTTCAGATCTCCCATCTGAGTCTCAGGTGTCCTAACATTGCTGCTGATTAACTGGGTTAATTCATTGTCTAATACCCCTTTTTTCATAATTTTAACTGGTGGAATAATTAATCCTTCATTGTAAAGTTCAGTGGAGTCCGCTGATAGGCTCCCCGGGGTTCTACCCCCAACATCAGTGTGGTGAGCCTTATTTGCAGAATAACCGATGATCCTTCTTTCATAGAATATTGGTGCGATTAGGGTGAGGTCAGGTAGATGCGTTCCACTTAAGTATGGATCATTTAATAGAATCATATCACCTGGCTCAAGATTTCCCCTAAAATTTGTCATTCCCTCTTTAACACCGTAAGCCATAGAACCTAGATGTACTGGAATATGTTCAGCTTGAGCAATTAAGCGATATTTTTCGTCAAAAAGGGCGCAGCTATGGTCCATTCTCTCTTTAATGTTTGGGCTATAAGCGGATTTTTTTAAAGCAATTCCCATCTCTTCAGCAGTGTATGTTAATGCTCCTCGTATTACCTCAACCGTTGTTGAATCAACTGTCATGTTAAATTTCTCCTGAAAATGAGGTTTCCTTTATCATCATTCTTTGCAATCCACCCAGGATATAGAACTGCAGTGGAATCATATTGTTCAATTATTGCAGGGCCATCAACATGAGTGCTCCACTTCGTTTTTTCACGCTTGAAAACTGACGTATCACCCCAGCCTATTTCTTCAAAAAACACCCTCCTCTGCTCGAAAGGTACTGGTTCTTTGATATCAGTGGTTGTAACAATTTTTGGTTTATGGATTTCTCCGATTGCTCTTAGCCTTAAATTGACTAACTCGACCTCCTCAGAGAGATTCGAGTACCCATAAATGTCACTGTGTTTATTGTGGAAAGCAGATTTTATGGCATCGGTGTCAAAATTCGACAGATCAATTGTTAACTCATATCCTTGACCAAGATATCTCAAGTCTGCTTTAGGCAAGAAGCTGATTTTTTCTTTAGATACTCCTTCCTTAATTAAAATCGAAGAACCTTCTAATTTTAATTCCTCAATAACCTTTTTAATTTCTTCAGAATTAATTGAATTCATTTTTTTAATTATTGGCCGAATATAATCATGAAAAAGATCCGAGGTTAAAAGCCCTAGAGCACTAAACATTCCTGGATTTGGTGGAATAACTACTTTCTTAACTTGGAGTTCTTCAGCCAATGCACAAACATGCATGGGGCCTGCTCCACCAAAAGCAACTAAAACGTAGTTTCTTGGGTCATATCCTCGTTCAACACTTACTATTTTCAGAATTTTTCCCATCATGCTGTTAGCTAACTTAATAACTGCTACCGCTGTTTCATGTGGGCTTAGGCTAATTTTTTTACCCAACTCAGCAAAGGATGTGTGGACTTTTTCAGGGAAGATTTTCATTTCGCCATCAAGCAAGCTTTCATTGTTTAGCCTTCCCAGTAGAAGATTAGCATCAGTTATTGTTGGTTGTGTACCTCCCCTACCATAACATATTGGGCCTGGGTATGCTCCGGCACTGGTTGGGCCAATATGCAGGGTGTCAAATTCATCTGCCCAAGCGATGGTTCCACCACCACTATTGCATTCAGCTAAGTCAATGAAGGGGAATCTAACTGGATATCCACTACCTTTAACATGTCGACCAATATGGATTCTCCCAGCTACTTCATACTCAGGCACTATCTCGGGGATTCCATCCCTAATTGTTCCTGCTTTAGCAGTGGTTCCGCCCATATCGAAGCTGATTACTTTGCTTTCATTGACTAAGCTTCCTATCCAAGCTGCAGCTATGACTCCTGCTGCTGGACCAGATTCAACTATTGTGTATGGTTTTTCTATTATGCTTGAAGTTGCTGCAAGTCCTCCATTGGATTGCATAATATATAGTGGAGCCTTCACTCCAATGCTTCTGAATTGACTTTCTAACTGCTTCAAGTAGCGGTTCATAATAGGCATCAATGATGCATTGACGACTGTTGAGCTAAAGCGCTCATATTCCCTATACTCATTACTGACCTGATGCGAAGTGGTTACATACTGGAATTTTTTCGAAACAATTTCTGAAACTATTTTTTCATTTAAAGAGTTCGCGTAAGCATTCAGAAAGGCAATAGCTACGGATTCAACCTGCTCTCTACCCAATTCATTAATGATTATATTCAAATTTTTTTCATTTATTGACGTACTGATCTTTCCATTATATTCAGTTCGTTCACCAATTTCGTATCTATGCTTTCTTTCAACAAGCATTTCTGGTCTTTTAAAAAATAGGTTATAGACTTCAGCACGGTTTTGGCGACCAATCTCAATAATGTCTTTGAAGCCTTTTGTAGTAATTAATGCAGTTTTTGGTATGTCCAAGTCAATTTGACCTAACAGAGCATTCGTGGCAATGGTGGTTGCATGTCCCATGAAGTTGATTTGAGTCTCATTGTTGGTGAGTTTAAATTTTTTTAATGCATCGATAACACCTTGTTCAGGGTTTTTTGGTGTTGATGGGACTTTTATGTTTAGTAATTCTCCCGTTTCTTCATTAAATGCTATTAAATCGGTGAATGTGCCCCCTACATCGATGCTGATTCTGAACAACTCTTTCCCTAGCTCATACACCCAAGATGTATATAGCCCAAGCGTTATTCGATGCCTTCTTGTTTTATTACCTGTTTAACAAATTTACGTGTGTTCTCCATCATGTTGATTGAGTCCATTTCATTGAGTGCAAACCATTTTGCATCAGGTGCATCAGACGCTGCTTTAACTTCGCCACTCACATACTCACATAAATATTCTAGGAGAACATAATGAATCCGAACTTTTCCTTCTGAGTCACGCCCAATCGAATCAAATATTGTAATTAATTTAATTGGTTTCACAACAATGTTTGTTTCTTCATATACTTCTCTGACAACTGCTTCCTCGACGGTTTCACCAACTTCCACAACACCGCCTGGTATTCCCCACTTCCCTAAATTTGGTGATTTACCCCTAATCACGAGTAGAACCTTACCTTTGTTGATTGTTACTGCAGCTACCCCGGGGATTGGAAACGCTGGGTATTCACGACTCATTTGTATCCATGTAAAAGACAAGGACTAGGCTATGAGTTTTAAGGTTCTTTGCCACGAATTTTATTGAAAACTGCTTTAGCAACACATGCGTCTTGTATCGCTAATCCTACACTCTTGAACACGGTTAATCCATCTGTGCTGATTCTTCCTTGCTTCTGTCCAGTCACAAGCTCACCCAACGTTGAGTAAATATGTGATTCTGTTATCACACCTTCACTAATTGGAATAAGAATGTCTCCTGCTTCAAGTCGCATTGCTTCCCAGTCATCGATCACAACTTTTGCATCCTTTATAGTTTGGGAGTCGAGTTCCCTCCAATCAGGGTAGAAGGCGCCTATTGCTGAGAGATGAGTTTTTTCTTCAAGCCATTTCCTGTCGATAACGGGAGTCTTGGAGGTGGTTGCAGTTAAGACTACGTCAGCTCCATTAACTGCGTCCTCACCATCTTTAGCAGCCTTAACAGGAATGCATAATTTTTCAGTCATTTCATCCGCATATTTTTGTGCACGTGAATGAAGTGGATCATACACTTTTGCTTCCTCAATCTTCCTAACTGTTTTGACTGCCATTAATTGGGTGCGTGCCTGAGTACCTGCCCCAAAAACCGCTGCTACATGGCTATCACTTCTTGAAAGATATTTTGCAGCAACTCCAGTTACTGCGCCTGTCCTCAATGCTGTAAGATAGGAAGCTTCCATGAATGCTTGAATCTGACCAGTTGAAGGATCGTTTAAAATCAACCATGCTGTGGTTGTGGGTAATCCTTTTGATGGGTTATCAGGGTAGATGCTGATTATTTTCGTGGCTTGAGCTTCTGCGTCTTCTAAATAGCTTGGCATGAAACTGATGCTGCCATTATATTTTGGTAGCATGATTGTGCTTCGAGTGGGCATTTCAGCTTTTCCCAGATGGTATTCTTGGAAGGCTTTCTCTACAGCATCTATTGCTTCACTCATGCTTAGGTGCACTGCAATGTCCTGGTCTGATATTATTAACAAGCAGGATCAATGAGTATTATCTAACTTAAGTATAAAATTAAGTGAGAAAATCAAATATTTCTTGCACTGTTTCGTGAGTTAATT
>VGJH01000037.1 GCA_016867505.1 Candidatus Bathyarchaeota archaeon | reverse complement strand
ATACCTTGAAAATCCTTGGATCAGTTGGTGAGCCAATTAATCCGGAAGTATGGAAGTGGTATTATAAGGTTATAGGGAAAGAACGTTGCCCCATTTCAGACACTTGGTGGCAAACTGAGACAGGCGGTTTTATGTTATCACCTGCACCAGGAATAGAATTAGCACCAATGAAACCTGGTTCAGCAACTTACCCATTACCAGGTGTAGACCCAGTGATTGTAGATGAAGATGGGAGACCTGTACCTCAAGGAGTAAAAGGCTACCTAACAATAAGGAAACCCTGGCCAGGTATGTTAATGACATTATTTAAAGATGAAGAGAGATACCAGAATTATTACTGGAGTAAATATCCAAAAGCAGGTCAACCACTTTTCTATACAGGAGATTATGCTATTCAAGACTCTGATGGCTATTACTGGTTATTAGGAAGATCAGATGATGTTCTGAAGGTAGCGGGTCATCGTTTAGGAACAATAGAACTTGAAGACACTCTATTAAGCCATCCATCAGTTGCTGAATCTTCAGTTGTTGGAAAATCTGATGAAATCAAAGGCGAGGTGCCAGTTGGATTTGTTGTTTTAAAAAATGGGCATAACCCCAGTAAACAACTTGCAGATGAATTAAAGAGACATGTACGAAATATTATAGGACCAGTAGCTACATTTAGTAACATCTATTTTGTTCAAGGATTACCTAAAACAAGAAGTGGAAAAATTATGCGTAGAATAGTGAAGGCATTAGTTGAAGGTGAGACAGTTGGAGATGTCACTACTTTAGAAGACAAATCAGCAGTTGATTACATAATAAATGCATTATCAACTAGACCTCTAAACATTTAATCAATTTATTTTAAAAATGTTAAAATATTTTTATCCACTTGATTATTTTTCGTTAGCTTTAAATTTAGACATAGTAGTCTATACGGTACACGAGTGTGAAAAAATGGGGTATCGCTTTATTCAGTAACAAGCCCGAAAAAGTAACCTTTTTTGATACAACTCTCCGTGATGGGGAGCAAACTCCTGGAGTATCTCTCACTGCAGTAAAGAAGCTTACAATAGCCAAATCACTTGACAAGCTAGGTGTTAAAGTTATCGAGGCTGGTTTCGCAGCTGTCAGTAATGGTGAAAAAGAAGCTGTTAAACTAATTGCCTCAGAAGGACTTAATGCAGAAATCTGTAGTGCAACAAGGAGTGTTAAAAGAGACATCGATGCAGCTATTGAGGCAGGCGTCGATTCAGTTAATATTATTATCCCAACATCAGATTTGCATATTAAGAAGAAGCTTGACAAAACTAGAGAAGACGTTTTAGATATAACAACTTCTGTAATTAGCTATGCAAAAGATCATGGAATAATCGTTGAAATATGCCTTGAAGATGGTTCAAGAACAGATATGGATTATCTTAAAAAAGTAATTCAACGAGCCATAGATGCTAAAGTTGATCGAATTACACCATGTGACACGGTTGGCACTCTTACACCAGAAAAGGCTTACGATTTTTATGGTGAGATCCATAAGACTTTCCCCGAGTTAATCCTGGGGGTTCACTGCCACAATGACTTTGGCTTAGCAGTAGCGAATTCACTCGCTGCAATTGCTGCAGGTGCCACTCATTTCCATGGTACCATAAATGGGCTTGGAGAAAGAGCTGGAAACGCAAGCCTTGAAGAGATGGCTGTTGCATTAAAACTTCTGTATGGAATTGAATCGGGAGTTAACCTGACTCTTCTTCAAGAGACTTCACAAATTGTATCAAGGACTACAGGAATGTTAGTTCAAGCGAATAAAGCGATAGTTGGAGCAAACGCATTTGCTCATGAGTCAGGTATTCATACTCATGCAATTTTGAGAGATCCTGCTACTTACGAATCAATAGATCCTTCAGTTGTTGGTGCTGTCAGAAGAATAGCTACAGGTAAACACACTGGATCAGCGGGATTAAGCAAATCTTTAACTGAAATGGGTTTCATTCCAACTCCAGATCAATTTGATAAAATTTACCAGAAGGTAAAGAATTTAGGGGATGAAGGTAAACCAATCAGTGATACAGATCTATATAGTCTTGCTGAGGAAGTCACTGGTACTAAAATGATTAACCCCTTAATCCTTGAGGAGTTTATAGTAACTACAGGAAATAAAATAACACCAACTGCCTCAGTTAAGTTACGTCGGAATGGTGCAATAATTGTTGAAGCTGAAACAGGTAATGGCCCAGTTGATGCGACTATAAACGCTATCAACAAAGCCATACTACCTGAACAGAGAGTCAACTTAGATGTATATCATGTAGAAGCAATCACAGGTGGAACAGACGCAGTAGTAAACGTGGAAGTGCGTCTCAAACAAGGTGAAAAACTTGTCACCTCAAGAGGAGTTAGTGAAGACATAGTAAAAGCCAGCGTTGACGCTTACCTCAAAGGAGTAAATGTTTACAGCAGTATGACAAAACGGAAAATAGGCGAAAAGTAATGGGTTACACCATTTCTGAGAAAATACTTTCACATGCAGCAGGTTTACAGGATGCAAAAGCTGGGGAGATCGTTAAAGCGAAAGTAGATTTAGTTATGATTAACGATGCAACCGGAGTTTTAGCTACTCAGGCTTTGAAAGATTTAGGAAAATCAAAAGTATGGGATCCAGAAAAAGTAGTAATCGTTAACGATCATTTTGCCCCAGCATGCACTATTCAAGCAGCGAAAGTCCATAAAGAGTTACGTGCATTCGCAAAAGATCAAAATATTAGGCATCTCTACGATGTTGGTGAAGGCGTATGCCATCAACTAATACCTGAGAAAGGTCATGTAAAACCAGGAATAGTAATAGTTGGAGCAGATAGTCACACATGTACATATGGAGCATTTGGTTGCTTCGCCACTGGTGTAGGGAGTACCGACGCTGGGGTTGCTCTTGCCTTTGGTAAAAACTGGTTTAAAATCCCTGAAAGCATAAAAATTGAAATAACTGGGAAATTAAAAGAGAAAGTTACTCCAAAAGACATAATCTTAATGATAGCTCAAAAAATTGGGGTCTCGGGAGCCACTTACATGTCACTTGAGTTTACAGGTGAAACTATTAGGGATATGAGTGTTTCAGGTAGAATGACTCTATGTAACATGGCTATTGAAATGGGAGCAAAATCAGGATTAGTGGAGCCGGATGATAAGACCTATGCTTGGCTTAAATCAAAAACAAGCGGAGTCTATCAACCAGTAATGGCTGATGAAGATGCAAAATATAAAAAAATTTTGAAATTACAGGTTGATGACCTTGAACCACAAATTGCTTGCCCTCATAATGTGGATAACGTGAAACCAGTAAGCAATCTTAAAGATGTTAAAGTAAATCAAATTTTTGTTGGCAGCTGCACTAATGGACGTTTAGAAGATTTAGAACAGGTTAACAGCGTAATTAAGGGACATAAAATCCATAAAGAAGTCAGAATGATTGTAGTGCCAGCATCGAAAACAATATTCAAAGAAGCTTTGAGGAAAGGTATAATCAGTGACCTAAGTGATGCAGGAGCAATAATAAGCAACCCCAGTTGTGCAACATGCTTCGGGGGTTCAATTGGAATATTAGCCCCGGGTGAAGTGGGGTTAACAACATCAAATCGTAATTTTAGAGGAAGACAAGGTTCACTAGATTCGGAAGTCTATTTATGTTCCCCATATGTAGCAGCTGTTTCAGCACTTACAGGAAAAATATCTGACCCAAGGGAGATATAGTAATGAAAATTGTGGGAAATGTATGGAAGTATGGTGACGATATTAACACTGACAACATTATTCCAGGTAGATACATGGAGTTAACCGATCCTCAGGAGATGGCAAAGCATGCGATGGAAGGCATAGACCCCAAATTTGTTAAAGAAATAAAGAAAAACGACATTATTGTTGGGGGAAACAATTTCGGTTGTGGATCAAGTAGAGAGCATGCACCTTTAGCTTTGAAATATGCAGGAGTGGGATGTGTAATTGCAGAGAGTTATGCTCGTATCTTTTATCGTAATGCCATCAACATTGGACTCCTAGCATTAGAATGCCCTGAAATAACACTTAAAGTAAAAGAAGCAGACCTAATTGAAGTAAATTTAACAGAAGGCATCATACTAAATAAAACAACAGGAGAAAGAATTGAATTTATTCCTCTACCAGAGTTTATGCTAGAGGTATTAAATTCAGGTGGCATAGTACCTTATTTAAAGAAAGTTGGTGATTGGTAATGAAACATTATAAAATTGCATCAATACCAGGTGATGGTATTGGCCCAGAATGTATGAAGGCTACTCAAAACGTATTAAATGCGTTAACAAAGAAAATTGGTACATTCACTCTCGATTTCAAAGAATATAATGCAGGTGATGAATATAAAGCAAAAACAGGAGTAGCACTTCCACCTGAAACAATTCAGGGAGTTAAAGAAGCAGATGCAACTTTGTTTGTAGCTGTGGGTAACACTGCAAAGGAAGTGATTTTACCTCTACGACAAATGTATAATTGCTATGCCAATTTACGTCCAGCAAAAGCCTATCCAGGAGTTAAAGCATTCAAACCAAATCTGGATTTAATGATTTTTAGAGAAAACACGGAATGCCTATACAAAATGGTTGGATACCAAGGCGATGGTTGGGGAGTAAATTTACGGATAATTACTAAAGAAGCATCTGAAAGAATAGCTAGATACGCATTTGAATGGGGTAAAAAAAATAAACGCAAAAAAGTTACTGCAGTTCATAAAGCAAATGTCTTAGATTTAACCGATAATGTCTTCCTTGAAGCAACAAGGAAAATTGCTTCTGAATACCCTGAAATCAAGTACGATGAAGCAATAGTGGATGCTTGTGCAATGAAACTCATATTATCTCCCGAAAGTTTTGACATCATAGTAACAACTAACATGTTTGGAGATATCTTATCTGATGAAGCTGCGGGTCTTGTAGGAGGATTAGGCATGGCTCCAAGTGGTAACATTGGCGATAAAATTTCAATTTTTGAGCCAGTTCATGGCTCAGCGCCTGATATTACAGGAAAAAACATTGCAAATCCAACAGCAACAATACTATCAGCTGCTATGATGCTTGATTGGCTTGGAGAAAAGGAAGCAGCAAAAAAATTAGAGAATGCAGTGATGGAAGTCCTTAAAGAAGGAAAAGTAGTTACCCCAGATCTCGGAGGAAAAGCCTCAACAGACCAGATGGCACAAGCAGTGATTAATACAATATAATTTTTTTAGTTATTAAGTAATTGATTGATTAGATGAAGGTGTTTGCTGACTCTGACTGGGAGCTGCAGCAATGAATTTTTTATAAATTGGAATAATTCGATCAGGTGTTATTTGAATTCTTAAAAGATCACCATCATTGGGATCAGTATATAGATACTGGAAGCCTATACTCTCGTAAAATTTCCTTAAGGGACGCTTTTTCTCATCCAACTCCTCTGTGTTTAAGGAGAGAAGATTATAGCCTGCTTCATAACAGTAAATCATTGATAGAGCTACTAGAGTGCTACCAACTCCTTTTCCTTCAAGGACGCTTGCTAAAGTGTCCAAATAGAAACCATTCTGTATTGCGGGATCATTATACCCAAAAAGCAATGATATGGGTTTGTCATTAACTGTAGCAATAAAAAATATGAACCCCTTCAAGTTTACCCTAGAAACTAATTCCTCTCTAGTATACCTTAATTCTTCTCGGAACATCTGTAATTCTACTTCATTAATTATTCTGAAGAGTTTATCATCTAAATGTAAATGTATAGAAATTTTGCAGGGTGACTCCAGTACACGTGATAATTTTGCTTCAGCTGTCCTTTGTGCTTCTTCCAAAAAGGGAGGCTCTTCAGATGACATAATATATTATATAATTTTGTTACGCTTAAGTCCTGCGCTAATAATTAGTTTAATCATATCATCGAAACTATAATTTGCCTTCATCCACATATAGGGATAGAAACTGTAGTCGTCTTCAGCAGCATCAAAATCTATTCCAGGTAACGGATTAATTTCTAGAAAAACGAGTTCACCTTTCTCATTATACCTATAATCTACTCTACCCCAATCTCTGCTCTCTAAAATTTTTGCTACTCTCAAAGTTGTTTCAACTATTTCATTTTTTAATTTTTTAGAAACCTTTGCAGGGCACAAATAATTATCTGACGTATCATAGATTGTTTTTGCTCTCTGTCCTAAGACTTTGCCTAATTTTGGATCAAATTTACTGAAATCGACTTCAAAGATGGGTAACACCACCGGTTTTTCATCTTTACCAAAGTTACCATAAAAGCCAACACTGAACTCTCTACCATCAATGAACTCTTCAGCTAGAATTGGCTGATTGTAAACTTCAATCATTTCAGCAAGCTTCTTTCTAAGAGCTTTTTCATTTTGAACTACATTATCTTCATTAATTCCCATACTAGAGCCTTCATGGCTTGGCTTCAAAATTAGAGGATACTTTAACTTAGAATCAATTTCATCCTTAACAGTAAGAAATACCATGAATGATGCGGTTTTTACTCCATGGAATTCTAATATTTTTTTTGTTGTAGGCTTATCTAAACATATTGCAGTTGACATTATACCTGCTCCTACATAGGGAATTCCAAGCATTTCACAGAATGCAGGTATATGACTTTCTCTGCTTTCACCTCTGACGCCCTCAGCTCTATTAAAAACAATGGTAGGCTTAATTTTTTTCAAGTTTTCATAACATGTTTCATCTGCTTCGATGTGGATGTACTCCCACCCTGCTGCCTCTATCCCATGTTTTACGAGTTTAATCGTATGTTCAGGCTCGTATTCTACTTGAAACTCGCCTTCATCTTTGCGAGTATTACAAACAAAAGCTACTTGGATTTTCTTATTTTTTTTAAGGGACGTCCGATAAGACCTCCTTATAAATGCTGATTACTTTATTGTTAATATTTTTAGGCATGGTTATTGCTTCATGAATGCTGAAGAAGGTTTTATAGAGTTCATCTTCTCTACCTTTCGCTTCATCTAGGAATCGTTGAGCGAATTCTTGAACTAATGGACTCTTGTCACCGTTTTTCCATGCTAAATAAAATGCGAAGAGCTGCTCATCACGGCCTCTTCCAGTTAAAGCGTAGGTGTTTATGCTTGATCCACCAAACAAACTGAAATAATCTTTGCAGTCTTCGGTAAGCATGTTCCTATTAATTCCAACAGAAGCTGGATCGAAGCCACAGGCTCTTATTAAAAGGTACATTTTACTGCATACACTACAGTTCATGCACCATCTAGTGTCTCTCCCTGCTTCGGTCTCAACAAAGCAACTCATATGATATTTTGCTACTTCAGGATATCTTTTATAAAGTGCATAAACCACAGCAATGTCATTCAATGGCTCAATTACGCTAATTGTTCTAACTCCATCATTTGTTAGACGTCTCGTAATCAAATCAATATTTATTGTCCATTTATGACTTTGATCAAATGCAGGATAACAGATGAATCCTTCCCTATCATAATAGTATTCCCCACAGCTTTGTTCATTACCGAAGAGAATGTATTTTGATTCAAACATTTTAGCTATGGGCAGAATCATCATAGCATACTCAGTATTTTGAAGTCCCCATCCAAGCTCTGTTTTTCCAACACCTAACCTGATACCATCACGTAGATGACCTGTTGTATGAATTATTTTATGTAATTTTACTTTAAATTCCTTTTCAAAGTCTTTAGCTAATAAGTCTTTGTGTTTTTCTTCATAGAGTAGAAGGGGTTCAACGATGTATGTTATCTGAGGATTTAATCCAATCTCTTTACATACTGCCCAAGTTAGTAGACTATCCTTACCAAAACTTAAAGCAACGACACTGCTGTCATCACGGCTTGGCTGTGAATTAGATGGGATCTTAACATCATAATCCTTGAATTTAACATTCAAATTCATGAAGTCTTTTATGAGGTCAGAAGTTTTCGTACCATCTACATCAGCGCAGCTTGGAAGATCCATAATCAAGTTTTGGAAAAATTGGCTTTGGAAGTATGGAGCTGAAGTATTATACTTAATCTCTTTCTTTCTTAGTGTAAGAGGGAGATGAATTGTCTCTGCATAAACTAGGTTATCATACAGTACATCCTTTGCTTCTTGGGGGTAATTCTTCCAAAAACCATTAGGATACTTTACAACATACCTAGACCCACGGAGATTTATCTCAAAACCAGAATCCGTTTGTCTGGCTTCAATTGAGAGGCTAGACACTTAGTGATACCTTGTGGATTTATATCCGGATGCGATAATCCTTAAAGGTACCTAATAGAGTTTATCATTTGGTTTGAATCAAATCTTGACGAATAGATTGCAAAATGAATTAATATTAAACGGCATAGGTGATACAATTTTAACACATTCACGTAACCTTGAAAAATTGCTCGTTTATAACAATATTTTCTTAAAATTCGAAGGCGGAAACCCAACGGGAACCATGAAAGACAGGGCAGCATACATTTGTCTAAAAAAGGCAAAAGAGTTAGGTTACAAAGAAATAGTTTTAGGTTCCTGTGGAAACTTTGGGGCAGCTTTTGTCCATGTATCAAAAATATTTGATATTACTCCACACATATACATTCCAGAACATTATCATACTCAAAGAATAGTTGAAATGGAACAAAAAGGAGGTATTATTCATAGAGCCCCAGGCACTTATGAAGAGGTGGTTTTCCATAGTTCAAAAGAAGCGCAGAAGAATAACTGGTTTGATGCCAACCCGGGAGTAAAACGAAATACTAAGCTCGCAATGGAAGCGTATGC
>VGJH01000036.1 GCA_016867505.1 Candidatus Bathyarchaeota archaeon | reverse complement strand
ATGTGTGTATGAACCTCAGAACAGGGGACCATGTGGTTATGGTTTATGGGCTACAGAACCTGAAGAATTAAATAAATTTGTGTTACGTGCTCAGAAATCTCGAATACGTGTAAGCATTCATGCAATTGGAGACAAAGGAATTGATGCAGCTCTTGACGCAATTGAAAATGCTCAAAAAGAATATCCTTTACAAAACATGCGCCATAGACTTGAACATAATAGCCTATGTACTCCAAAGCAGTTGGAGAGAATCCGTAACCTTGGAGTTACTCCTAGCAGCAGTGTTGGTTATATGTATCAGCTTGGTGACCAATATGCTGAAAACTTTGGGTCTGAACGAAGCAGATGGCTTCACCCACACAATACAATGAACAAAATGGGGATCATTGCAGGGGGAAATAGTGATGCTCCAGTTGCCTATTATAATCCATTTATTCAAATGTATAGTGCAGTTACAAGAAAATCAAGCAGTGGTCTAGTTATAGGTCCAGAAGAAGCTATAAGCATAGAGGATGCAATTAAAATTTACACAATAAATGGTGCCTACCTTAGTAAAGAAGAAAACATCAAAGGCAGCATAGAAGAAGGAAAACTCGCTGATTTAACAATTTTAGATAGAGATATAACTGTAGCACCATCTGAAGAATTACTGAATGCCAAAGTACTGATGACAATTGTAGATGGAAAAGTAGTATTCTCTCAATGAATTTTATTAATCAAAATTTCTAATTAAAATTTACCTACTTAATTCTTGCCTAATGTCTATAAATGAAAGTATGAGGGCAATATCCACTTTATGGAATGAGATAATCTTGGGTGAACAACTCAGCTTAAGATCAATGATGAAAGGAAACATCCTCGTCTTGACTGTAAGTCGTGTCCTATGGAGTATGAGTGATTCGATTGTTCTTCCATATCTTAGCCTTTATATTTTGAGCCTTAGTGGTTCTAAAAATACTATTGGCGATGTTTTCTTTTATGGTAGTATTGCTGCTTGTCTACTTTATCCTATAGGTGGATATATTGCAGATAAAGCTGGTAGATCAAAACTTGTTGGTGCTTGAACAGTACTATATGTGACCAGTTTTATTATTTTTTGCCTTCACTCCTGACTGGAGCTGGGTAGCTTTAGCTTACGCTTATCAACAGACAGTTCTATTCTACATGCCAGCTTTAAACGCTATAATGGCGGATAGCATCCTAATCGAGGGAAGAGGAAGAATTTATGCCTTAACTATAGCAATACCTGAAGCAGTAAGAATTATTACACCTTATGTTGGTGGAGCCTTAATAGCAGCCTACACATTGCAACCAGCTATACGAATTGGGTATGCATTTAGTACAGTTATTGGATTACTTGTTGCTTATATTAGAATAAAATATTTAAAAGACACAATTAAAGGCGAACCAATTGGCTGGAACATTATAAAAATTTTTTCAGAAGGATATAGGAATATTTTTCACAGCACTCACTGGATTTTTAGAAATGTTCGTGGTTTTACAATTGTAGCGATATTGCTTACTTTAGTTGGTAGCACAATTCTTCCTTTTTGGATTGTTTATGCAACCGAAGTCATAAAATTAACTGCATATGAATGGGATTTAATCATGCTCATTGGAGGAATAACTAAAACTATTGTTAGCTTAATTATTGGTAACATTGTTGACTCAATTGGTTCACGAAAATGTATTTTAGCATCATTTTTGTTGGCAATCCCTTCAATGTATTTGTTTACTCTGCTAACAAACTTTTATTCAGTTATTCCCGTTTAAATTATCCTAGTAATTTCAAGTAGTTTAATGTGGATTGCTAGTAGTGTTTACTTGGCAAATGCAATCCCTCGAGAGAATAGAGGAAGAATAGTGTCTGCTCTAGGTTCTGGTATTAGCATTAGAATAACTGGTGGGGGATATAGTAGTGGTTTCTTGATTTTTATTCCAATGGCAATAGGAAGCAAGGTTGGTGGGATAATTTATACGACCAACTCAGCTTACCCATGGTATTTACAAATAATTGCACTCACAGTTGCCATGATCCTTTCCTTCCTATTCATTAAAGATAATAAGAAAATGGAAAAATAATCAATTAATATTTTTTCACATCAACATGATTAATAAGCAGCCTATAATTTTTAAACTCAATTAATCATTCATGCAGTGATTCTTATTGTCAATAGAACAAATTGAGAATTGGCTAAATATAATTCCAGAATTTTTTAATGTTAAAGAAAAAAACACTTTTTTAGCCTTATCTTCTCATGAATTTTATTTTGCATTAAATATTAATAAAAACGATGACAAACCTCTTTTATTAATTCGGGACGAATTTGAATGGATAACAATCAGCATAGTATATGATGATCCAAAACAATTAAAAGATTTAAAAAATTTTATCACAATGAAAAACAACCCTTCACTCAAAGACTTATTAAGTATTTTAAATTCATTAGATCCAAATTATAAGACTAAATTAGTAAAAAGAACTGAAAAAAATGGTGATTGTAAATATATTGAAATTAGGAGCTATATTACTAACAGAATTGATGGTTATCTAATCAATAGATTAATAATCGAAACTGAGGGAACCCGACAAGAAATTTTTAAGAAAAAAACTGATAATTTTGAAAAACCAGTATTTATTTTAACACAGCTTTCAATACCAAAAAGTCAAGAAAAGTTTAATGATGCACTTAAACAGTCTCAGACGTTATACCTGTTTTTATCTAATCTAAGAGGACAGGTTGCCTTTGCGGTACCTAAAAGAGATAAAACTCAAGAAATGCAATCATCATATAATGCATTAGTAAAAATGTTAAATGAAGCTCAAAAACGAAATTTAATATCACCACAAAATCGTAGAGAATTAGAAAAACAATGGCGTACAAATAGTGAAATGAAACAAGAAATTGTTACTAGACTTGAGGCTATTCTTAAAAATTGATTTTATTATAATCGTCAAGCATTTGGCATACTCTACAAAATTTACTTGATGATGGTTCACCACATTTATCACATATTAATTGGTTTTTATCTATTTTATTAGGGATCAATTTTAGTGCTGTATGGAAACAAGTGAACATGATACCTGGTCTTTTTTCTTCCATTTCTAACAACCAAGTTCTTGTATCATTTCTCATTGCTTCCTCTGAGTATGGACATTGATAACTTTGAAAATCAAATTTTTCTAGGAATGCATAAAATGTTGTCTCTTTTTCTGGTATCTCACATATTGGTTTTATTCTTTGTACAAATCCTTTCTGTTTAATACCTCCCGGATATAATGACTGCATTTTTGTTATATCACCTCTTAACAAATTGAGGAGTGCTGTTTGAGCCATATCGTCAAGTGTATGACCTGTTGCGAGCTTATCCGCTGAAACTTTTTTTGCGCCTTCATTTAAGGCTCTTCGTCTCAATACACCACAATAACTACAAATTGATAGTGTTCTATTTTTTAAATTAAATTCATCAATAGTTAGGTTAAATAAATCATTAAATTTTATTTTTACCAATTCTATGTCAAGGTTTTTACATGTTTTTTCAACAATTAGTATTGCTTCATCCCTGTAATTCACTATTCCTTCATCAACTGTAATAGCTATTATTTCTGAACCATGAGTCTGATCCTCTATTTGGTTAAGAAGATGTAATAGAGTTAAACTATCTTTTCCGCCACTTATACCAACAGCAATTCTATCCTTGTGTTCGAGCATGTGATAATTATTAATTGTTTTTTGAACTCTTTCTTTAAGACTAATTTGAAAACATTGTGAACATAATCTTTCACCACTATATGGTCTATAATAGATTGAGTATTTATTGTGACACTTTGTGCATGTTGATGTCTGCATATTAATTGAAAGTTATCTCTGCCATACTTAAAAATCTCTCAGCCACCATGAGTAAAAGATAATAGGATTAACTCTGAATCGCCAATTATTTTAGTTTCAAAACCATTCAAATTCTTAATTTCAACACCATTTAAAATAAACAATACTTTTGGTATAGGGTCAATTAACTCATTCTTCAGTTTAGGGGCTTTCTGAATTAACATATTTATTAAATCTATAATTTTTGATCCTTCATTTAATGTAAAAATAAAATTTTTTGTTCCAGCAATTCTATTAATTGAACCAAATAATTTTATTTCAATATCCATGACATCACTAATTAATTTGGTATACTATAAATCAATCTGAAATATCTGATAAGGTTTAAGATGTAGATTGTAGAATATCATCGGGTAAAAGCCCTTACTGGCTTTGAGGGTGAAATGTGTGTCTCCATATTGCCCAGACTGTGGTGGAAAACTGAATTGGGATCGTAAACTTAAACAGTATAGTTGCCAAAGTTGCGGGGTTACATTTAATGAAGCTGAATTGGAAAACGCGATGGATAAAAAGTTCTCACGAAATCTCACCGATGTAGAAAAAACTCGTCAACGACATGATGATTATCTTGATTGGTGGTTGAGTGAAAAGTCTAAGAAGAAAAAATAAGATTTATCCAATTTTCTCAAAATTTTTTTTACAAATCTAATCCATAAATTAAAAATTTTTTATTTTTTATAATATGTTTAAAAGGACTGAGAAAATAGTATATCTGTCTCTGCTGGTGCTTACATGGTTTTTCCAATTGAAAGTGAAGATAGAACAATGCGTAAACTTCTGATGCTTTGTCAAGATAATGCTAGACTTGTGGTTGAATCATACCGAAAATCGTTAGTAATTTTTGACTCTTTAATAAAAGATGATCCTAAAGCAGGAGCACCTCAGATTGAAGAAATTCGTAAAATATTATTAGAAACTACAACTTTACGTAATACTTTAATTCATGAGTTAAATGAAATTGGTGGCATTTTAATTAGCCGAGACGACTTTCTGAGATTAGTAAGTTGTTTTACTGATATGTTGGATCTTATTGAGGGAATATCCGTTTTACTTAACGAAGTTAAAACTCGTAATTGGGTACCAGATGAAAAAATTGTTAATGATTTAATCAGAATGGCTGATTTAAGTTTTGATTCACAATTAAAACTTCGTGATGGAATAATGAGTTTAGGTTATAACAGTGAGAAAGCTATTGGTTTTTCGAAAGAGATTGATGAAATTGAACGAAAAGTAGATGTGTTATTTATTCAACTTGATTTAGATATTTTAATGAGTTCTAATGAGTTTATTAGAATATTACTTTTAAGAGAAATAGCGAAGAAACTTGATGAACTAGTAAATAAGGTAAAAGATGCTTCAGATCTTGTTAGAATTATTGCATTGTAGTTGAACTCTCTTGGAGAAATCAATAATCGATGTTGAATTACTAAAAGATACACGTTTAATCGTTTGGTCAATAAAAGACTCTAGAAAATTATATTTAGAGGGCTTTTATGGAAAACCCCTAGGAAATGCTAGACCTAAAGAGGATTTTGATGAACCTTTAATCCTTGATCCTATTGAGGGAGTATACCTTTTAGAAAAAGATAGAATAAGGGTATTGTCTGGAGAAAAGAAAAAAAATATTAGTTTAAGCTCTTTAATTAAAAAGACTAAATTAACTCTTGATAATTTTGAATCAAAATATAAAATCTATAAAGATTTAAGAGAGAAAAATTTCATTGTGACGCCAGGAATAAAATATGGATGTGATTTTGCAGTCTATAATAAGGGTCCGGGTATAGATCATGCGCCATTTATTATTCAGGTAAAAGATGGTTCAGAGAAATTATCAGCTGCAGAGATAGTTAAAGCAGGAAGACTAGCTACAACAGTTCGAAAAACCTTCATTATTGCTGTAATTGATAAAGAACAGATTAAATATTTAGAATTCAAATGGTGGCGCGCATAAATTTCTTTATAATTTAACCTTTTATTGATTCACTAATTTTCATCATCATCTAAATCACTATCTTCCTCAATAAACTCTGACTTTTCATCATTTTTCATAAATTCTCTTAAAATTACTGTAGCATATGATCCAGATGGCAAATCAAAGTTTAATTGCAGTCCCTCAGATACGAAAATTGCCTTAATTTTAGGTAATAACCGTCCAAGTCTTCTTGTACCAATTATCTGTGACTTTCTGAGCTCCTCTTTAGTAATTCCTGAGTGCCCTAAAATATCATCTTCTAATATTTTTGCATCGTTTTTTACCTCTAACATTTTATAACCATAAATTGGCGAAGTGAAGCTGATTTCTTTAGCATCAAATCTCATTTGATCGACTAGTATGTCGTCAACCCAGAAGATGCCACCTGTTTCATGTTTTTTTGCTATATCACCATTAATAATTTTACTAAATAATCCCCTCTTCATCCTTTCAGTAAGATATTGGTTGCATAAATAGCTTAAATAACTGGAAACTAAGTAGCGTTTTAGCCATCTATTTTTCTCAAAATATTTTCCTTTAATAATTTCATAACCTTTTAATGCATTATTTCCTCTGCTACCGATTCTTTGGGTGCCATAAAAATTGGGGATACCCTCATAATTAATTTTTTCAATGATTGCATCGATTCTTTTCTGTATTTCATCTTGGTTTATGTCAATATTGGTGATCATTATTTTGAAACTATTACCCTTCAAATGGCCAGACCTAAGTTTTTTAGGGTGTAGATTCCACCAATTGATTTTTTCTTCCAGTCCCTCGGATATTATTTCAATAATGTCCTTTGGTTCCATTTTATTTTTATTTAATATGCTAAATGTTTGTGTAGTGACAGCAAATTTATCCTTTAAACCTGCGTGTCCAATATCTTCAATTTTAATGTTCAGTATTTGAGATAATTTAATTTGAATTTCTCTTGTTGTTTTCATTCTTTTTGTTAAATTAATGTAAATATGATCTCCATGTCCTATTGGTTGATATGAAGGTATTTCAGTGACTTGAAAGTATTCTGGCTCAATTTTTATTGATCCTCCAATTCCTGGGATTTTTTCTGTAATATATGGTAGTCGTGTATCAATAACTGGTTTTGGGAGCATTAGGGAGATACTATTTTTGTACTTTTTAAAGCTGGTTAATTTATAACAACAATGGATTAATTTTTTAACCAGTCAATCTCAGCATCATCCAAGTCAAGCCATGCGGATATTGTGCTTGTTTTTTCTTTCTCTCCTTTCATTATTATGTGAAGTAATGGAATTATGTTTGTTATGGCTTCTTGGATTGATGTGTGGCATTTAGATGCTACTTTAATTGCTACCGATTTTAATTTCATTCTGCTTTGATAGGTTCTTATGTATCGCCATTTGATTTGTGGTGAACGTATGTATGGTATTGACCAGCTTCCTGTTCCTCTTACATAAATTGCTCCCTGACTTCTAAAAGCCTCATTAAGTTTTCTCCACTCATCACCTAGATATTTTGTTGGTTTGATTATTAATCCTGTTGCAGTCTCATTGAATATGAATGAATTTTGTGTAAACCCATGTTTTAACGCGATGTTTATGATTTGCTTTTTCAATCCATTCCCTTCAGATCTCGTTTTTGCTAGTGCAACTCCTCCAGTCATCATGTTGTACATGTATTTTTGTAACCTATAGTTTGCTTTACGCGCTCTGCTTTCATAAATGTCTGCCCTCGCTAAGGCTAATAATCCATTATAGAGGTCTTCTTTATTATCTAAAAAGAGTGGAATGTTTTCGTATATCCATTCAAACAAGTCTTCGTAATTAATATGGGCTTGATTAATTATTTTCCTTGCTTCTTGTATGGTTCTTGCTGCAAACAAGTTATTGATTAATATTGGCGTGTACTCTTGCCTATCTCTATTACTTAAATTATTAATGTCTGAGATGTTTAGACTTTTTTTTCCACGTGAGATAGCTTCTAAATCATTTATTGCTGATCTGAGGTCACCTTCTGAATGAATTGCTAAAGCTTCTAAAATTTCTGGTGTAGTTTTTATTTCCAGATGTTTAGTGATTTCCTCAAGTTTTTTATAAACCTCTAAAGTTGGTACCGGTTTATAATCGATGATAATTACTAATTCCCTTAATGGTCTGAATTTATCTTCATTTTCTTCACTTATTGTTGATGCAATAAGTACTATAGGGTTTCTTGTTTTTTTGATTATATCAACAATTGCTGATATTCCGCCCTGATCCTCATGTCCACTTATCCCTTCCATCTCATCAAAAACTATTAAACGACGTTTACCAAAAATTGTGATATTTTGGGTAGCTGCCCTACCAATAAGGTCCTCAAGTCTTGTTCGTGTTCTATAATCACTTGCATTGACTTCTAACATATCGAAACCCATTTCATCTGCAAGGACTTGGATGCTCATTGTTTTACCTATTCCTGGTGGACCTTGAAGAAATACTGCTTTTTTATCTGGGATGCCTTTCTCCCATGATTTTAACCATCTAGATAATTCAAAAATTGCATCTTTATTGTCAGCTATCTCTGCGGTTGTTTTCGGTTTATATTTAACCGCCCAAGGTAGCTGTTCAACACTCACTTTTCATCAGCTGCCAATGCTAATTTAGCTATCAATGTACTAAGTTGAATCTCTGAACGAGAACCTTGAGTTAACCGATAATCTACCTCTCCAACAGCATCACTTATGCGAATTTTCCATTTTTCTGGCATATTAAGCCTCATTAATTCGGAATATATCATCCTGATTAGGTCGTCAGCAGCTAATCCCTCATCAACTAGTAGCCCTCTGAGAATTTCTCTTGCTTCAAGAAATTGTCCTTTAATTCCTAGGTTAATCATTTCTTTTACCCTTTGGGGACTAATTTTGCCTAAAACGCTGTATATTGCTATATCGTCTATCTCT